>JBEKGL010000007.1:0-18410 GCA_050012815.1 Thermoguttaceae bacterium | reverse complement strand
TTCCAAGTTTTTTGGCGGGGTTTTGGAGCTTTATGCGGCCACCAACGCAGACCTCCTACGCTTGCGGTTAGTGTTCCGAGTTTTTTGCGTTTTTTCTTCCACTTTTCCCACACTTCGAAGGTAATTCCCGGCTTTCCGACAGGGAGCGCCTCCTCCACAGTAGCGGAAACCCATTTAGTTGGCCGTCCTTTCTGTCTACCTGCCACTTGTTATTCTCCTATGTAAATCAATTTTAAATCGAAAGCAGCTTGCCGCAATTAATTATTATCGATGGCGTTCCTTAATCAATTGCCGCCAACAATATGCCATCTACTACCTACCACCTACTATCTACTTTTTTTCCCAGGGCTGTCCGATCGTCTCTTCGGGAAAGAATCTTCGCCCGGTGGTTTGCAGCAGGCGGTCGCGGATCAGGCTGTAAGGACGGATGCGGGCGTCGGCCGTGGCTTCGAACGTGTCTTGGCCGGGCACGCTTAGGATAGCGTGAATCGCGCCGTGCGGGCCGAGATGGTTGCTCATCTCCGGATTCACGTCTTGAAACGGCAGATGATATACTGCGCCGGACGGCCCAAAATCTTCCGGGCGCACGGTTTGCGACCAATGACCGATGCGGCTGAATGGATACGGCAATTTTACCACGCCCGCGTGCTCGGCGATCAGATCCACCTCCAGCGTGCCGCGAACCGGGACTAGTTGGCCGTAGGCGTCCTTGGGGGCGATGCAAATCGACATGCCGTCGGTTTCGACGTATTTAACCCAACGGGCCGGTGTTTCTTCAATGTCTAACCATTGCACCGGCGGCTTGGGTTCTGGCGAATTTTTTAAGGCCGCGGTGGATTTTGACGCTTCATTTGATTTTGACTCTTCAGTGGCGGGCGAACCCAACATGACAATCGACTTGACCGCCGGAGCCGATACCGGTTGGGCTGGAATGTCGCGGCGTATTTGATCGACCAAGTCCAGAAACTCTTTGCCGGAAATTATGTTGTCGTTTATCTCAGCCGCGGCCACGCGATCCCATTGGACAGGCCGAAGCACCTCGGCCCCAAGACTTTCCCAACGCAGCCAGAGTTGGGCGGCATCGGTTCGGGCGTCGATTTTGGCCGTCATTGTGCGGCCGCTTAACAAATGCACAACGACATCGTCTTGCCGATCGACACCGGACTCCTCGGCAGTCGCCGGAATTGAAACCGGGCCGAGACCAAGTGCCAAGAGCAAGACAGCCAGGCGGACAAAGACCTGCCGGATCGAGGCGTTTATATACATCTAAAGACCGTTTTCCAGTGTTGTTGATCACGGATGGCAGGGGTATTAGCGGCAAACCTTATGCCCGACGAAGATCGCGCGGCCGGGCGTACGGCAAATATCCTTGCCCCACAACGAGTTATGGAAAACTCGAATGATGAGGGGTTTTCTGTCCGGCGTTTGTCGCTGTTGCTTTTTATCAACAGATTGTTAAGAAACGTCCTTTGCCGGGTTTGGATGGCGTGTTTTTTTCATATCATCCTTGCCACCGTCAATTTCTTTGTCATCGCTATTACGGATACATTTGATACCGGCCGTTTTGGAAAACTTTACTTTTATTCGACCACCCCGAACTCCGAGAAGGTCTAGGGGTGAAGTGGTTAGTGGTCAGGGTTCAGGGTTCAGAACGTGTGTTGAAAATCTAACGATGTACCTCAAATTCTGTACCCCGAACCGTGAACTCCAAATCCTGAACCCTGAATCCTGCCCCCCTGAACCCTGAACCCTGAACCCTGTAAAAAAAGGAACAAGCCATGTCGGTCAATCTGGTAAAACAGTGGTTTCCACAGTTTTTAACAGCCTTGGATCGTGCCCCCATGGCCGGACTCTTGTGTGCGGCAGCGATACTTTTTGGAGTGACCTTGGCTTGGACGCGTTCGGCTGCCATGCCCGATAGCGCCAAGGGGGCGTTCGAAGCAAGCATGTTAAATCAGGCTTATGGTTCCGGGGAAAAGTCCCAGGGCAATGAAAAGGTCGTTGGCCTCCATGAGGGGGGTGAAATAATCAACCAAGCTGGTTATTTTCATGCAGCCGGCAATCGCGTGGCCTTTGTATCAGCCGATAATAAACGCAGTTTCATCACTCTGGAGAACCGGAGTTTGGAACGCATTGCACGGGCCATTACCGAAAATGCCAAAGAGTTGGAATGGATCGTTTCGGGCACAATATCGGAGTACCGCGGCGCGAATTTCCTCTTGATAAGCCGGGCGGAATTGAAATCCAGGGTTCTATCATCCGATGCCGCCGAATGACGGCGTGGCGCCGGAGTCCATGCTTGTTGGGGTGGAAGTTGTACTTCCGCCCCGGAGCAACGGCACATCTATTGCCGCCGCGGAATAATCGCCGCATAAGAGCGGCCGAACCGCGCCCGACTGCTTGACACTCGATGGGGAATCCCTATGATAAGGGCAGGTTAATTCCGTTACCCAACTTGCCTTCATCGGAGTTCCACGCATGAGCGGATATCGACGGCTGGAAGTCAGCGAAGTGGGCGATGTTACCGTGGTCCGATTTCGCGATCATAAAATCGTGGAGGACGTGAACATCCAGGAATTGGGACAAGAAATGTTCCATTTGGTGGAAAAAGACAAGAGAGGCAAGTTGCTTTTGAATTTTTCCTCGGTGGAATTTCTATCCAGCGCCGCTTTAGGCAAGCTGATCACACTGGATAAAAGGGTTAAAGCCCACGGCGGCTTGCTTAAACTATCGAATATCCGTCCCGAGATCTTCGAGGTCTTTGCCATCACCAAGCTGAACCGCCTGTTCGACATCAAAGAAGACGAAGCCGATGCCCTGGCGGCCTTTTGATAATCGAGCGCAAAAAAGGGGGTTAGACCCGGAAATAACCATCCGAAAAATTAAGTTGTCATCCCGAACGCCACGAAGGATTTCTTCCATGGAGGCTGGAGGCTATTGACTGTATCTGGCGGAGCGTGCTGAACCCTGAACCCTGAACCCTGAATCCTTTCATGCCCACGTCCGAGGAGCTATGGACCTGGCAGTGCGAAAATATATTTCCCAGCGATATGCGCACCGGCCGGCGCATCCTGGAGGAAGTGCTTAGGGAATTGGAGCTTCAGCATTGGAACAATCGCGACATTTTCTGCGTTCACTTGGCGGTGTACGAGGCGCTGATCAACGCCGTTGTGCACGGCAACCGGGAAGATTTGGGGAAAACAGTGCATTTTGTCTGCCGGCTTTCGCCGCGGCGCGTGCACGTGGAAATAACCGACGAAGGCCCCGGCTTCGCCCCGGACTTGCTGCCAGACCCGACCGACGACGCCTTCCTCGATAAACCCGGCGGCCGAGGCGTGCTCTTAATGCGGGCCTTCATGTCCCGGGTTTCATTTAATCCCACCGGAAACCACGTGATCCTGGAAAGAGACCGGAGCGACGCACCGCGGGAAAAAATAGTAGGCAGTATTTAGGTAGGCGGAAGGGCAGATAGGCAGATAGTTAGGCAGTAGATAGTAGATAGTTGGTTGAATGGAAAGGGTTCAGATTTCAGTACTTGGAACCAACCGCTAAGCCTAAAAACTAAAGCCTAACGTCTTCCGCCATATTCCCTTGGAAATCGGCAGCCTAACAGCCTCTTGTCAAAGCCGAAAGGCTCAATTAAACTAGTAGTATATAACAAAATGGGAACTGGCTCCCGTATCGCTGCGAAAACGGCTTAAAATACGACACCGGGAGGGTGCCTGTCCCCATTTTGTTAGATGGCATAATAGTCTACCTTCCCCGATAGCTCAGTTGGTAGAGCGAGCGGCTGTTAACCGCTAGGTCCAAGGTTCGAGCCCTTGTCGGGGAGCCTTTTCATTTCCTGTGGAGTGGCAGGATCAAAAAATTAACGCCCAAGGCCCAAAAATCGCCCTTGGGCGTTTTGCGTTTCTTGTTCACTGGCAGGCCGGAGAGGGTTAGGGAGAGCGTTAGGAAGAGGGATTCGAAATGCAACGCCTCTTTCATAAGTTGATTTTTTACGTCGCTGTTGCACGGCATAAGTGGCGTTGAGCTTGCGTGTTATGACAAACATAAAAATCGCAACTTCAAACAGCTTAAAAGAAGGGTGTTGCACGTTACTACTAATGGGTTGGAGATGAAAGCATTGCGGATAGAGTGAAACGGATATTAATCATCGAATAGTGTGCATGATTAGAGATTGGGATTCAAGCCAATTTTTTGGCCGGGGAAGAGGAGGGAAAGGGCTAGTGGTTAGGGGCTAGGGGGTGGCGGTTAGGGGCTAGGGATTAGAGACTGGGGGGTGGGAGCTTGTATTTCGATCTACCATGAACCACCTACCATCTACTGTTTACCCCCCCTGTAATTCCGCCTTCCGCCTTCCGCCTTCCGCCTTATTCCTCCGGCCTCCGGTCTACAGCCTCCCGCCTCTCTTTGAAGTTAACAAGCCGGTTGATACTGGACCCCGAAACGAACCGCGTCTGTCACTGTCTTTCTGGCTATTTCAGAATGGGGTCGTTTGATGGGACGTCCGACAAACGGGATGACTTGATGAAACGCCGAAACATGAGCAAGTCGCCGCTCGAAACCTGCAACCTACCCGACTGGTCAAGAATGGTTGTAGTGTACCTCAAACAACTACTTCGCCGTCTTTGACGCGGTGAGTTCCTTCTCGAGTTTGTCGATGCGGGCTTGCAGGCTGAAGATGAGGCGATTCATCGCTCCGATGTTGACGAACACCTCGTCGTCCGCGGGGGCGGAAAGCGTCCCGGCGTATCCTAGCCAGCCGGGCTTGTACACCTTGACGTCCTTGAAACCGAGGGCACGCAGCACGGTCGCGGTCTCCGCCGCGCGCACACCGCTCCCGCAATAGACGATCGTTTCCTTGTTCGGGTTGAGGTCCGCGTAGATCTTCTTGAGATCGGCCATCGGCTTGAGGCGGAAGCCGCCGGGCACGTCACATTCGAGCTTGGCCATCATTTCCGGGGTCGGGGGGTTGCTCCAGTTCTCCAACATTGAGATGTTCACCGCGCCCGGGATGTGGCCACCGCGGATCGCGCTGATGCTCCTGCCAGAGAATTCCGGCGCCGTGCGAACATCGAGGAGCTGCACGTTGCCGGCCTGCACGTCCGGGCGTTTCGCCACCACCTCATCAGTCCACAGGACGACGCTCTGCTGCGGCGCGAGCTTAAGCGCGACGGAGGAAAGCTTGGTAGGCTCGGTGGAGACGCTCATGCCGGCGGCTTTCCACTCGTCAATGCCGCCTTCGTAAACCTTCCCGCTCTTGCCGCCGAAGTAGCGCACGGTCAGCAGTCCGAAGTGCGCGGACGGATTGCCCGCGCTGCCATACACGATCACTTCCTTGTTCGGCAGATCGATGCCGGCATTGCTGAGCACCTTCTCGATCTGCGCAGTGGCCAGCCAGTTCTCCGTGACTGGATCGCGCAAGACGGTGGTGATCGAGCCGACGTTGACCGCACCCGCGATGTGCCCGGCCTCGTAGGCACCGGCACTGCGCACGTCCCAGACGATCGCGCCGTTCTTGAGTGCATTGGCAACGTATGCGGTATCGACGATCTCGCTCGCCTGCGCGACGGTGTGACCGGAGAGGCACGCCGCAACCGCGATGAGCACAACGGAACATTTCTTCATAATCATGCCTTTCGTGTTAACCATGTTATTGAGTCTTAGATTGCCAATGAACCTTTTCCACGGCCAAAGGTCTAGCAAACTCGGCTGGCATAGCCTTGTTTGCGACTGAATAAAGATCATTGGCTACATCAGTATCAATAATCCGTCAGTTCGTGTCTGTTCATCTGTGGCGACCTCCATGTCGTCACAGATACAATCCGCACATCAAGGCGTTTATCATATAGGACCTAGAAGAACAAGCCCACCGCGCGGTCGATCAACTGCTCCAATGGGATCATCGTCAGCAGCAGCGGCGCAAGCGGCATCGCAATCAACAGCGCCAACCGCAGCACCGCCATCTTTCCGAACGGCGCCAGGCGCATTTCGCGCACGACCTCAAAGCTGTTCGACAGGTCGGCGAGCGACTGAATATCCGCCGTGCCGACCAGCATCTCATCTTTCGCCGCATGTCCCTCGATCCACTTGCGGCGGAAGTCGGCCACGTAGCGGCTGGCAACGATGCCGTATTCCCGCAGACCGGTTCGTTTCGCGTCCGCAAGCTGGGTCACAAAGAAGAAAAGCGGGGCCAGCACCAACAGCAGCAGGAAGACCATCCAGGCGGCGATCTCCAGCTTGAACTGAGGCAACGTCGCGCCATCGTGCCAGATCTTGCCGCCCAGAATGCCGGCGAGCCCGATCGTATGCGCGAGCAGGACGGGTACGAACGCAAACATGCTGCCCGACAGAAAAGCCAGGCCCCCGGCCCGATCCGGGTGGAGCGAGTTCAGCCGCAACGGAATGCGTCGTGAGACCTGCCAGAGAAAACGATACCAGACGAACAGGCGAAAGTACCAGCGAACCAAGAGAAAGCGAAAGATCGTCATGCTGACGAAAAGGTACCAGTATCCAGCCGCAGTGACCTGCGTCTGGTCGCCGATCGAGGCCGCGAACCACGTTGCCACTTGCATCACGAGGTACCGCTTCCCAGCCCAATAACCCCCGACGATCGCGAATGCGAGCAACAGGACTTCCGCGAGCGCCGAATTCCGCAAACGCATGGCCGAGGCGATGATGCTCTCAAACCGCGGTTGGTCCTCAGACGCAACGAGGCCCCGATCCAAAAATTGCCGGACGGTCGGCTTGATCCGCCGGTGGACGATCTGGTCCGCGGCCAAAAGCAACGGCACGCACAAGAAAAACCGGACGTGGGCACCTAGGTCGTAGAGAAACGGGACACCAAGCCCACCCACGGCGTGGCCCGACAAAACCGAGAGCAAGAGAAGGGGCATCCAGGCGACGAGCGAAATCACGACGATTCGACGTGCAAGCAGGTCGGTCGGGGGCCTCAGCAACCGCGTGCGGAGGAAAAGCTGGAAGAGCGGTCCGCCCTGAACCAGCGAGAAATCGGTCGGCTCGTCGAAAAACGCAATCGTCTTACGCATTGCGGAACGCCTCCACCCGAGATATCCCAGATAACCTCGCCCGGTTACGCCGCCGGGCCATGTTGGGTCAGTTTTCAACTGGCTGATACTACCCGATCCGTGCCGAAGGCGTGGGAAGCTTATCCCCGGTTACCTTCTTCCAGCGTTCCTCCAGCAGTTCTTTCGCCGCCTGTTCAAGGAACTCCGGTGCGGCCCACTTATGCACATCGAAGTCGTTCTTGATGTAGCCGTGGCTCCGCATGAAGTCCTTCCCGATCTCAACGGAGACCAGGTTCTGGGGCGACAGGTTGGGTACCATGTCGATGTTCTTGATGCCTTTGTACGTATCCTCGACGTCCAAATAGAACGTTTGCTTGTCGAGGATCGCCGCCGCGGCGTGCTTATGCTCGTTAGCCCAGCGTCCCACTTTGATCATGCCCTTCATGAACGTCACGACGAGCTCGGGGTGCTGCTCGGCCATCACATCGGTGCAGGTGATGGCGGCGGGGATGTTGGCCACCTGCAGGGTCCAGTCCGGATACCTGGACAGGTCCTCGATCGCCTTGAACTTGCCCGTTGCTTCCTGGAGATGCTGGAAAGGCTTGCTCTGGGTGTATATCGCATCGACAACGCCCTTTTCCAGCGCGGTTTCCAGCGGACGGAAGGCCAGGTCGTGCTTGTGGTCACGCTTAAGCCACAATTCGGATGGGTTTTCCATGGGGTCCAACATCTTGGGATCGTTGTACCAGTCATCCGCATAGGGGAATTCCACGATCTCCACGTCCTTGCGGGTCATGCCATTCATCCGGAGCATCATCTCGATGCCTTGTTCCTCCTGGATGCGCCACCAGTCACACTTGATAGTGTTCAGGCTCTTCGAGAGGCCGATCTTCTTTCCTTCCAGCTCGGTCATCCGGTAGTTGTTGTCCCGGGCGCGGACCATCATGCAGCCGCCTTCGTGTGGCGCGTGCGTCACGCCCAGCAGCCGGGTCCGCCGAATGTCCGCGTGAACATGGACGGGTGGGAACAGGCCGCCGAAGCGGATGAGGTTGTCGAGGTTGTGGATGTAGTGCGGATACCAATCGTTCTCGCGGACGGAGCGCAAGAAGGCATACTTCACGCCGATCTTCTTGTACTCCTCCCGGGTCCAGCCGAGTTCTTGGTCGACATTGCTGGCGGATACGAGTGGACAATTGGTGTAGTACACCTCTTTCCAATCAAGCTTTACGGTATTCAATTTTGTGTTCTCAAACGTTGTGCTTTTGATTGCCTTGGATAGATCCCCAGGAGAACAAGCTGTTGGATCGCCGCTTTTTGTTGATTCATTAGTCATAATTACGATTCTCCTTTTTCGCATCACCGGACCGGCGGTAATGGGGGTTTGTTTTTTTGAGTCAGGCCCGGCCGCCTGGCTGAACTTGATTTGCAGTACGCCGCCCTGATTTCGGTTTCCAGCTCGTGCCGCCAATCAAGGCTATTAGCGCGGCGAGCATACAAGCGTAAGCCACGTAAGGCTTTCTTTTCATCGGTTTAACTCCCTTTCATTATTTGGCTACCGGTTCTTCGAGCCGCACCATCAGCCATTGCTGAGTTTGGCCGTCGGCAAAATGTACCAACGCGGGGGCGGTATCCTGAGTCAGATTGGCAATGCCTGTTTCCACGATCGGCCGAGTTTTTCCGACAACAGTCCAAGCAGCACGTTGCGTCTTTTTGTCGGCCATGCCTTCGATGGTTTGAGTGCTCTTGGTAGCCGAGTTGTGAAATGTGCCGCTGATGATCCCTTCCTTGCTGATTGCCAGTTGCAGGAACATGGACGGATCTGGACCGGACGCTTGGCCGTCCTGCGTCAGGGCGAACACGCCCAACGGCATCCAATCGGCTTTGTCAGGAGGAACCTCGGGAGCGCTGGCCACAATCGATTCTGCCTGCTGGGTGTACACGTCGGCCGAGGCCACGGGCTGATCCCCGTAGTAAACCGAATCGTCGGCGTAGTACACGTTTTCGCCGTAAGCGTAGGTGACAGGATTACTCCAGCCGTAACCGACCCAGCCGGTCAGCGCTGCCCAGGAGGCCCAACGATAAGGACGGTTGATCCGCCAGGCAGCCCAGTTGGGATAATTCGACCAGAAATCGAGTCTGGGGTAATTCTCTCGGACTTGATTGCGTACTTCGTCGCGCCGCTCGACGCGATTCTGACCCCATTCCTGACGGTTTTCAATCCGGTCGGGACGGTTCTGTGCCATAGGTCGTTCTCCAATGCCCGTTCGTTCACCCACACCTGGGCGTTCTCCCACGCCAGGTCGTTCACCAACGCCTGGCCGTTCGCCGACGCCTGCGCCTGGGCGCTGGCCAGTGGCGGGCAAGGTTGTGGGACGGGCGCCTGAATCGCGCAAGAAATCGGCGGCCGCACCGCCGGCTACGCCCCCTGCCACTGCACCCGCCAAGTTACTTGTCCTTGATGCCGGAAGTGTGCTGACTTGCCCTGTGCCGCCGGGTTTCACATCCAGGAAGTTCTGCAACTGGCCCTGGGTAGGCCGCTGTGCGACGCCTGTGCCTGGCCGTGCTCCGGTGCTTGGGAGTGTTCCAGTACTGGGCCGCGCGCCGGTGCTGGGGCGTGTGCCAGTGCTGGGACGTGTTCCGGCAACCGGCTGCGACACTCTTGGAGGGTTAAAACTAGGTTGTGACACGTTGGGTCGAGATACATTAGGGCGAGATACACTCGGAGTCGATGGTCGGCTCATTGAGGGCGTGCGTCCAGCCATGCTTGCCCCGCCTCCGCCCCCGGCCCGAGCTCCGCCGCCGCCGCCCCCGCCGCGAGCTCCTCCACCACCGCCACCGCCCCGACCAAGCAGATCGGTAGACGCTAAAAGACATATCGCCGATAAAACTACCAGCAATAAAGAAAGCCGTTTCATGACATCACCTCGTGTATAATTTTCTGATTTGTTTTTAGGCCTTGGTTATTAGTCCTTTGTTTTTTCTGCTTTAAGCTTTAAATTCACTCCGAAGCAGTTTGGCGAACCACGATCACTTCGTCAACATTCGGCAGCAGTTCGCCGCCTGCCTCGCGGTTGACCGACTGCCAGGTGAACGTGTTGTCATCGACGTAGGTGATGATGTTAACGGACGAGGATTTGTGACCATCCGGCAATGTGCCTGTCGATTGCACATACCAGCGCTTGTCTTTCTTTTTCCATATACCCTCGCCGAATCCGCCGTCGGAATCGAAGACCCAGGAACGAATCTGCTTGGCCGCGGGGTCCCAGCCGACGATTTGCATGCCGGCCATCTCGATCCTGTCCCGGATCGACATCGTGAATGAACGCGTGATAAAGTTCCGGTTCTTCGTCCATTGACAGGTGGTTTCTATGCTGTTTTGCTCGTCCTGATCCTCCCAAGTGCCGATCATCCATTCCAATTCTTTAAGTTTATCGTAATTTGACGTGACCACCGGAATGTCTTCTTCGGTCACGCGGTCCAACAACCACTGGCCGTCGCGTTTGACATAAACAGCGGTGTATTCTGAATCTTCTGGTTCTTGATTCGGGCGAATGACCTTGGCCTTCCCTTGTTCGACTGCCACGTTCGGCGAGACGAACTTGATGGAATCCGTCTTCGCTTCCAGCTTGGCGCCTTTCGCATCGGCGAAAATCGTTGCAAACTGTTTTTCGATCTCCGCACGGCCAACGACCTGCTCGCCGCTGAGCGGATTCGTGTACACGGCCTCGGGCGACCACATCGCCGCCAAAGCCTTAGCGTTTCCCTGATTGAATGCGGCGACGTAAGACTCTACTGCCTTACGGATCGCCGCTTCATCTGCAGCTTGACGATCTTCATTGGCTCCCATGGCCGATGCAAAACCACAAGCCATCATTGCAGCAGTCAATATCGCGCGTTTCATATGTTTCTCCTTCGTGTTAGAACTTCGTCCGCATTAGCTTGGTTTTGAGCCAAGCACTCTATCAAGAATTTGATTCCACCGACCCGGTCGAGGGCGTTTCTTTTTGCGTCGTCGGTAAAGACATCTTCTCGGGATCGAGATCGTAGGTCCAGGGGAGGCCCGAGTTCTTCCATCCGTTCTTCATTCTCTTTCCGTGGAAAACGCTTTGGGGGTCGTCAACCAGATCGCCTTCCATGCCCTCGATGATGTTGTAGACCTGTTTGAAACCCGCTCCCGCCAGCAAGTCCACCGCCTGGGCACTCCTTCCACCCGACCGGCACATGACCAGCAGCGTGTCGGAAGGCTTGAAAAGCTCTTTTGCTCGGGCCACGAAGTCGGGGTTGGACTTCATCGGCAACTTGCGTCCGCTAGCGTCCCACTGGTACACTTGGAGCTTGACTGGGACGTTCCACGCCATTGCCGGATGGCCGACGAAAACATATTCCTCCGGAGTGCGGACGTCGACGATCTTTACCTGCTTGGGATCAGCCTTCCATTTCTCGTAGGCATCCTTGGCTGTCAGGTAGAGCCCCAGGGAGGTCTGCTTTTCCTTGGGGACATTCCCAGCAGGCTTCGACGCGTCTTGGGTTTGAGCATAGGAGTATTGGAAGACGAGAACCAACAACAGAACTGCTATCGTTCGCTTCATCACTTGACCTCTCTTGATGTTAGGGATAGGGTTCCTGCGATGCCACGCCCTTAGACTAGAAAACAAGGGCCCATTATACCAGCCATCCTTGGATATGGAAACCTCCCTCAAGTCGATAGTCGGCGCAAGTTTCTGATAGAACGCTATTTGTGGCAGTCTGGCCTCCTTTCAGCCACATCTGTGATCTCAACCGTCCCGAGGCCTGCTCTGGCTTGTTCCTCCCTATTCCGTTGATTATTCTGACCTATCCAATTTTGCCATCTCGCAATTCAACAGACCATCTTACCGGTGCGACTGAAGAGAATGGGAAGAGTCATCCCCTTGTGACCGCTCCTTTTTTTCGTCACCTCGCCTTCTAATCGGGTAGGTTAATAGATAGAGGCTGTTAACCATTCTGTCACGCCAGACGGCGCTCCGGTCGCTAAGCAAAGCAAAGCTGTGGGCAATTAGAAAATAAACCAAACCAATTTCCCCCCTTTGTAATTCATCCTTCATCCTTCCCCTATTCCTCCCCTGGCCAAAAAAACTTGCCAAATTCTGGGAAACCGGGGCTTGATGTTTGCGAAAAAACCGTGCTCAGTGTCCACAGTGGTTATCTATTGTAAAAAAGCAACGGGATTTTTTCCGATTTTGTGCCACCAAAAGGGACTTGAAATCGCAAGTTCAGTCGCTTTAAGCACTTCTGAATATCGCATAATAGAGAGATATTGCCAAGAGAGTTGCCAGCGGGGAGATTGCTACGTAAGCTATACTTTCTTTGAGGTTCATTATTTTCTAACCATGGTATTACAGGAGCAGGACCATGTTCACGTTAGACGGGGTGCTCGTCACCCGAGTGATCTTTTTTGCAGTTATTCTTTGTATGGCGATTGTGGCGGCCTTGTTCGCGGTAGTGCACTATAGTAACCGCCGGCGTCGTCGTCGGACCGTTGCCGCAAACTTAGGCGCACAGTCTAATAGTTCAAGCTCAGGCGTGGAATCTGCGGAGGCGGACCGTCAATGGCGATTTGTCCATGCGGAAGAGTCTGACCGGGACTCACTGGGCTGGTCGGCCGCCGCCGATAACGGCACTTCGACCGATTCGCAAAATCCCTCCACCGGAGAAGTTTGCGCATCTTTAGGCAAGGGAAAAACGATTCTCATTGCCGATGACGACCCCGTGGTTGTCTTTGCGCTCTCACGTCGGTTGCAGCAACTCGGCTTCCAGGTAATCCGTTCGCCCGACGCCGCACACGCACTGATGGGCGCTATGAAAGTCAAGCCCGACTTGATTATTCTCGACGTGAACATGCCCTCGGGCAACGGTTTGGCGGTTTGCGAGATGATGGCTTCCGATCCGCGGTATGCCGGGATCCCAGTTATTATTCACAGTATGCTCGGCGACGAAGCCACGAAAGAACGATGCCGGCGGCTGGGTGCGCGGCATGTGGAAAAGTCGTCGAAGTCGTGGATACAGATTAAGTCGCTGGTTGAAACTTTGATCGGCAAAGGCGGCGGCGATGTTGATCCGATGGAGACCATGCCGCAGTCGGCCGACGTTTTACCGCGGGATCAATCCGCCGCCGAAGCGGGTAACGAATCCACACAACCACAACCGACAACCGCCGCTGGGCCGACCATCGATGTCCCCGTCAATCATTCAGGCCCTGAAAAGTCTGAATCCGCTTTGCCTACGGGACCATCGGATGTTGTTTCGCAGCAGATATCGCCGGCGTGCGGACATGGGCGGATATTGTGCATCGACGGCCCGCAGGGTGAATTGGAAATGCTCCAGAACCGACTTTCCGCGCTGGGAGTGGAAGTGACCAGGATCAGCGATTTGGACGAAGGCTTTTGGGCTTGCTTTACCGATAAGCCGCATATCGTGGTGATCCAGACGGTCAGTAGCGGCAAGAATCTCAAGGATATTCTCCAGCGCTTCGTGGAGCATCCCCTTACGCGGAACTTTCCCGTCATATTCATCAATCAAGATAACGCCCTTTCGGCGGAAGAATTGCCCGTTGCAGCCAACTTCAAGGTTTTACAGAGTCCGATAGTATGGAAAGATCTGCTCCGTGAACTGGAAAAGATTATTCCGATCTCCGACCGGCAAGCCGACGATCCCCTTGCGAAAACGGAACAACCCGGCAAGGAAACCGACCAGGCGGTTGACCAGGCGGCCGTGGCAAGCGGCCATCCGTTGCAGGCCGAAACCGAGGGAAATACACCATTAAAAATCCTTTGTATCGACGATGATCCTGTAATCGCAAAGTCCGTTGCCGTCCGGCTGACTCGCTACGGGATAGAAGTGAAAGGGGCCGAAAACGGCACGGCGGGATACTTGCAGGCGGTGAGCGAGAAGCCCGACTTGATTCTCCTCGATCTGACCATGCCCAGCGGCGACGGCCACTATGCGCTGGCTAAGTTAAGGGAACATCCTCGCACAAAAGACATTCCGGTAGTCATGCTGACCGTTGAAACGCACCCCGGCGTTCGACGCCAAATGCTCGGACTAGGAGCGGCGGGCTTCATGAGCAAACCGGTGCGATGGGGCGAATTGTTTACCGAGTTGGGACGACACGTCCAACTACCCAAACAACTGATCCTCGACTACAAGATCCCGGAAAATCAACTTGTGTCAGTCTGAATTAATGGTCCCGGAGGTCCTGGAGATAATCGGCCAAGGCCTTTTTGCACAATTCCAGCCGTAGACTAGCCTGGGCGAGCAATTGGTCCGCCTCGGACAATCGACCTTCCTTGCCTTGTTGCTCCAATGCCCGCAGCGGAGAAACAATCGCTTTTACCCCGCAAACCGCGCTGGATCCAGCGAGCTTGTGAGCCAACTGCTTCACGTCTTCCGCCGCGCCGGCTGCAATGGCCGTCCGCAGGTCCGCCGTGATTTCCTTGGCCTGCGTCAGGTAGAGATCGATCAGTTCGTTGAGTCCATCCGGACCTGTTTCGGACATTTCTTTCAACAAATCCATGTCTAGCAACTGTTCATCGCTCTGCACGGCCGGCGTGTCGGGCGTCAATGTGGGAGATGCTACTTTGTCTACCGTGACATGCTCGGTGACGGACGGATGTTCCAGGCTGGGTTGAGGCATGGAGACATCCGCGGCACGGTCGCCGAGAAGGGCGTCTGTTCGGCAACGCTGCAAGGCCGCTCTCAGTTCAGCCTCTCGGACCGGCTTGCTGAGGTAATCGTTCATGCCCGCGGCAAGACATTCTTCACGGTCGCCTTTCATGGCATGGGCGGTCATGGCGATAATGTATACGGGTTTTTGCGGCCCCGGTTGTTCGCGTGAACGGATCTGCCGGGTGGCCTCGTAGCCGTCCATTTCCGGCATCTGGCAGTCCATTAGAATCGCGTTGTATGGAATCCGCTCGATGGCATCCAACACTTCCAGGCCGTTCGAAGCGACGTCAACCCGATACCCCAATTTTGCCAGCATTTTCAGGGCGACTTTCTGGTTTATAAGATTGTCTTCCGCAAGAAGGATCCGCAGGGGATAGCGCTGTGCGAAAGCACTATCGCTAGGCGTTGGCGCAATGTCCTCTTTTTTCATGGACACAATATCCTTTCCTAATATCGTGCACAGCACATTGAACAACTGAGCGGATTTGATGGGTTTGAGCAAACGGGTTGCGAAGCGGTCATTTTCACTGTCGCTCAGGCGGCAAGAGAGCGAGGAAAGCAGAACCAACGGCATTGCCGCGGCGGCGGGGATTTTTTTTATTTCCTCGGCCAGCATCAGCCCGTCCATCTCCGGCATCTGCAGATCCAAAAATGCCAGATCGAACGAAGCGCCTTGGCGCAGCAGATCCAGGGTCTCGGGACCCGAGGCCACGGCGGTCGGATGCATCGCCAGGCGATTGACCTGGGCGACGAGGATGTCCCGGTTGCTCTTGTTGTCATCGACAATCAGTACGCTCTTTTCGGCCAAATTGGCCAGATTTGTCGGTTCCCCAGACAATGGCTCGGCGGCCATCCTTAACAGGATGGTAAAATGGAACGCGGCGCCTTCCCCGGGGATCCCACTGCTTTCCACCCACATCTTTCCGCCCATCATCTCGCTCAGACGCTTGCTGATGGCCAGACCCAGACCGGTTCCGCCGAATCGACGGGTTGTCGAGGCATCGACCTGGCTAAAAGACAGGAACAACAGGCCCTGGCGGTTGAGTGGAATACCCAGGCCGGTGTCTCGGACTACAAAATGAAGTTGGTATAGGCCATCGTCGCGCATTTCACCCGATACGGACGCCGTTACCTCGCCCTTGTCGGTGAACTTAATTGCGTTGCCCAGCAGGTTGACCAGTATTTGGCGCAACCGGGTCACATCGCCCATAAAAAATGACGGCAGGTCTTCTTGCAATTGGTAGCCGATTTCAAGTTTTTTCTCCTCGGCTCTCTGATTGACCAGGTCCAGCGACTCTTCGACGCATTGACGCAGGTCGAACGGTTGGTTTTCCAGGTCGACTTTCTCGGCTTCGATCTTGGAGAAATCGAGGATGTTGTTGATCAACGCAAGGAGCATCTCTCCGCTGGTGCGCACCGTTTCCATGCAATCGCACTGTTCCGCGTCCAACTTGGTGTCCAGCAGCAAGCCGGTCATGCCGATGATTGCGTTTAAGGGCGTGCGGATCTCATGGCTCATGCTGGCGAGGAATCGGCTTTTAACAAGCGCAGCCGCCTCGGCCTCACGACGCGCCTTGACCAGTTCAGTGACGTCGATCACGTTCAGCAGTACCCCGTCGTACTTGCCATCCCGGTAAATAGGCTGCATTCGCATGAGGACCTCGGCGGCGCCGACCGATCGCTGGAGGACGAAAGGACCGGAGTCCACATTCTTACGGAAATCATCGATATGGGACAAGATTCCCTCCAAGACCTTGCCTTGGTGGATGTCCTCGATCCGCTTGCCGAGGACGTCGCTTCGCTGCACGCCTACAAACCGGCACAGAAAATCGTTGACCTCCACGATAACGTTATCGGCATTGGCAAAGACAATGCCCTCATCCATGCCCGAAATCATCGCCGTGAGCTTGGCGTATTCTTGTTGTGCGACTTTTTCAGCCCGCTTGCGCGCCGTAATGTCTTCCTTGATGGCGATAAAATTGGCGATTCTTCCGACGTCGTCTTTGATCGGGGCAATGACGGCCTGCTCCCAATAGTAATCGCCGTTTTTCTTCTTGTTGTAGAACTCGCCCCGCCATTCGCGGCCGGACAGGATCGTGTCCCAAAGTTCCTTGTACTCTTCCGGCGTTGTTTTACCGGACTTGAGGATGCGGGGATTCTTCCCCCTTGCCTCATCGAACGTATAGCCGGTGATCTGGCAGAACATCGGGTTGACGTATTCGATGTTGCCTTCCCGGTCGGTGATCACGATCGTGGCCGGATTCTGCTCAACCGCCACCGATAGCTTCTTCAACTCTATTTCCGCCCGCTTCCGCTGGGTGATGTCGCGCACGGTCGCCTGCAGGACCCGCCTTCCGCCGTAGTCGAAGGTCGAGAGGAGCACTTCCGCCGGGAAGTCTTGGCCGTTTTTACGGCGATGCACCCATTCAAAGCGATTAACGCCTTCCCGAAAAGCCTTCTGCATGCGTTCCTGGGACGCCGATGCGGATGCCTCGCCGTCGGGCTGCGTGGGAGGAGATACGTCGGCTGGATGCAATCTGTTGAATTCTTCTTTGCTCTTGTAGCCGAACATTTCCAAGGTGCGCGGATTGCAATCGAAGAATCCCTTCTCGGTCGCCAGCATGATCGCGTCGTTGGAGCACTCATACATGGTCCGTAGGCGTTCCTCGCTTAAGCGCAAGGCTTCCTGGGCATGCTTGCGTTTGGTGATATCCACGAAAGTCACCACCGACCCCACAATTGTCTCTCCCACGCGCTGCGGATAAGACCAGTATTCGGCGGGAAAACAACTTCCGTCGGCCCGCCATAGG
Organism: Thermoguttaceae bacterium; assembly: GCA_050012815.1. GTDB lineage: Bacteria > Planctomycetota > Planctomycetia > Pirellulales > Thermoguttaceae > JBEKIK01. The sequence goes on along the minus strand of JBEKGL010000007.1, from coordinate 865 downwards.
ACCTCGTCGTCGACGTTCGTGCCCGTCCCTGTTTTAAATGCCTGAAATATGCGGCACTCCTCGACGGGAAAGGGCGTCCCGTCCGCACGGCTGTGGTGGATCAGCCAATGCATGTTCTTTCTCAGCACCTCTTCTTCGTGCTTGTATCCAATTGATTGGAGACACGCTGGATTGCAGAACGTGCAGTTGCCCTCCAGATCAATTCCATAAATCGCTTCGGCGGTGGAATCCAGCAAAAGGCGGAGTTTTTCTTCGCTTTTTTGCAAGGATTCTTCCGTCTGCTTACGCTCGGCGACCTCTTTCTTCAGCGATTCGTTGGTTTGGCACAATTCGGCGGCGCGCTCTTGGACTAGTCCTTCCAGGTTTTCCTGGTATTTACGCAGTTCGGCCGTACGCTGGAGTACCGTGCGTTCCATGCGCGTACGTTGCGACTGGATCGTCCGAAGATAAAGCCCCAGAAGGAAGGTCAGCCCGAAACCGGCGGGCAGTATGAGCCAGTAGTACAAACTGTAGTGTTGATTCGCATAAGCCGAGTTTGCCGTAATTTTCATCTCCCACTGGCGATCGCCAAAATCGATCTTCCTCAGATAACAAGGTAAAGAGGGGAAAAGTGATGATCTCCATGACCGTTCCTCCTTCAGGGGCGACAACCATTGACAAATCAATCGCCTCTCAGGCGGCGCCGATAGGTCTAAGAGATCGTACGAAATGCCTACCGGCATCACGACATTCATCGCGGCTGCCAGGGCATCGTCCGTCCGGAATAACCCTGCAACGAATCCCTCCAAGGCTGTTCTGCGCTCCCGGACCGTTGTGGCCGGCACTGCCTTTCGGTAAATGGGAAGATAAATTATAAAACCAAATG
>JBEKGL010000006.1:0-18485 GCA_050012815.1 Thermoguttaceae bacterium | reverse complement strand
GGAAGGGCTTGGAAAATAAGGGGTTATGGTGCCGCTTTTTTGGGCAATGGAGTGCTTAAAAAGTATCAGGGGAGTTTTGGGGATCGGGGTGCGCGCAAGTCGTTTGATGGATAGGTAGTTGGGATTATTGGACCATGAATTTTTCAGAGTGAATTATTGGAGCAAAGTGGGAATTGTTCTTTTTGGAAAAACCAGATGGGGGGCTGGATGTAAGTTATTGGGTAAATGAGAGATGCGAAGAGCGATGGGGGTAAACACACTAGAAAAAAGTTGCAAGGTCAAAATTCAATAGTTGGTCATTTTGGATGATTTTCGGGAGTTTTGGGGGAATAATGTCCAAATTGGATTTTCGTGAAAAAGGGCAATTGTTGGACGGGCATAGACCGGAGGTGGGAGGCTGTAGGCTGTAGGAAGAAGGAATACGGATGACGGAAGGTTGGCAAAGATGGCGATGAAAAAATCACCACGAAGGGCACAGAGGACACGAAGGAAGGAGGAGGGAGGAAAGATGAATATGACAGAAGGGTAATTTTATTAGCTGGCAGTGGGCGGTTGAATGTGGCTGATGTACAATAATCAGATGTGCACTGTTGGCAAGTCAGCAATGGCACCCGCGCGTGCTCGCGGTCGGCCATGCAAATCAACGCCCGTGAAACCCATTTAAGACTCCCGACCCCTTAACCCCCTTAACCCCCTCGACCCCTTAACCCCCTCCTTAACCCCCTCTTCTCCTTAACCCTTCTTTTTTGTCCTGAGAGGGAGAACTCGTCATGAGCAGCCTAGAAGATGAAGTAACAAAGCAAGGCAATTTGCTGCGAAACAAAGGCGATTTTGATGGAGCGATAGCTGCATACACCGAGGCCATTTGTCGGAATCCACAAAACGCTCAGCCGTACTCCAGCCGGGGCCAGGCTTACTTGCGAAAAGGCGAATTGGACAAGGCCATCGCCGACTGTAACAAGGCCATACAGCTTGATCCGATGATGGCCGATGCATATTGCACGCGGAGTAGTTGCCACGGCAGGAACGGCGACTTCGACAAGGCCATGGCTGATTGCACAGAGGCTATTCGTCTCGACCCGAAGTTGTCCGAAGCATTTCGGGTGCGAGCCAAGCTTCACGATATGAAGGGTGAGTTTGACAAGGCGATTGCGGACTTCACGGAGTCCATTCGGCTCAAACCCCAATGTGCCGAGGCATATTGGGGGCGAGCCCATGTCTATGAAAAGAAGAGCGAGTTCGACAAGGCGATTGCGGATTTCACGGAGTCCATTCGGCTCGATCTACGACATGCCGACGTATATTGTGGGCGGGGCTATGCTTATCAGAAGACTGGTAAGTTCGACAAGGCCATCGCTGACTTCGATGAGGCCATCAGACTCGATCCGAAACACGCCACGACGTACTACAATCGTGGCTTGGCCTACTTCAAGAAGGGTGATTACGACAAGGCGATTGCTGACTTCACCGAAGCCGTTCTACTCAACCCGAAGGATGCCGAGGCGTACTACAACCGTGGCTGCACCTACGGAAAGAAGGGTGAACACGACAAAGCGATCGCCGACTATACAGCGGCGATTCGGATCAATCCGAAAGCTGGGCACACATTCTATGCTCGGGGCAACTCGTACAGGCAGAAAGGCGACAAGGCCAAAGCCGATGCCGACTTCGCCCAAGCCGAGAAATTGGGATACAAAGCGAAGCCAGGCAGGCCGGATTGCCCCAATCCAATGAACCAATAGCAGCAGACAACACGGCAACCGGTCTGATGAGGCTTGCGGCAAAGAAGAGAAGAACGACTTGCCACCTTCCAGTGGTATGCACGAGAAGGGACTCCAAATCGGGGAGTCGAAACCGGGACGCGGCCAGTTCCTCATTCACCCAGTACGCCGACGCCGTGGGCCGTTGCGTTTCATGCCTCATCGTCGCGACGACGATCGCTTGACGGCTTTGCAGTAGTTTTTCATAATCGAGGCATGGTGGTATTCGTCAAACTTTGTATTTTCCTGGGCATCGGGCTGGCGGTGCTCGGCCTGCGGTGGCTCCTCCTCGGGCCGCCTGACCCCACGGACCGTAATGATCGGGGGGGCTGGACGCCGTGGGGATGAACGCGCACGATTCCATCAGGTCTCAAAACCATGTCAGATGAAAAAAGATTAAAAAAGATTAAAGGGGTCGGGAGTCTTTGATCTTGACAAGAGCGGAGAGCAATGATAATATCCGACTATGCCACGAAGATTGCGAGTTTCCGGCGGAAGATATGCCTACCACGTGCTGAATCGAGCCGTGGCTCGGATGCGCATTTTCGGTAAAGAACGCGACTTTGAGGCGTTCGAGGAGGTGATCGGCGAGGCCAAAGCCCGTTTGCCGATGCGTGTTTTGGCGTGGTGCGTGATGTCCAATCATTGGCATTTTGTGCTTTGGCCCCGTGGCGATGGCGATTTGTCGGAGTTCATGCATTGGCTGACGGTCACACACACGCAACGTTGGCACGCGGCGCATCGCACGGCGGGCACAGGCCCGCTGTACCAGGGGCGTTTCAAGTCGTTCCCGATCCAGGAAGACGACCATTTATGGGCGGTGCTACGATATGTGGAGCGAAATCCATTGCGCGCGAATCTGGTCCAGCAGGCCGATGCGTGGCGGTGGTCGAGTCTTTGGCATCGAGTCCACGGCAACAAGGCCGGACTGTTGGACGATGGTCCGGTGGCGCTGCCGGGGCGTTGGCGACAGCATGTACAAACACCGCAGAGGGCAGCGGAGTTGGATGCCTTGCGACGTTCGGTTGTGCGCGGAGCGCCGTTTGGCGAGAGATTGTGGCAGGAACGAACGGCGAAGCGATTGGGCCTGCAATCCACACTGCGTGCTCGCGGTCGGCCATGCAAATCACCGCCCGTGAAACCCATTTAAGACTCCCGACCCCTTTACACTCATCTTACACTCTCTATTTATCTTCCACCAGCCGGGCCAGGCGCACGACATGATTGCGCACGGCCTCCAGATCGGGGTTGAGCCGCAAAGCGCGGCGGAAGCATTCCAGGGCCGAGACCGGATTTTCCAGTTCCAGATAGGCCTGGCCCATGCTCGTGGCGGCGACAAACTGATAAGGATTTATCTCCAGGCACTCGTGGCAGTCGCGAATGGCGTCGGCCAGCCGGCCCAGGCCGTGATGGGCCAAGGCCCGTTGATACCATGCCTCGGCGAACCACGGGCAGCGTTCGATAAGCTTGTTTGCGCGTTGAACGACATCCTTGTATTGCTGGGCGGCGTTAAGACGAAGAATTTCTTCCAATTCCCGGCGGTCTTGTTCGCTGCCCAATCGCGTCCAAACCGAACGAATGCCGTTTTCGGCCAATGTGCGCACGGTTCGGTCGTCGTCCAAAAGCGACCGGCCTATCGTGTGATTGCAATGGTAATCGCCCAAAAAACCCAATGCCAGCACGGCCGCGCGGCGGACTTCGCGGAACTGATGCCGCGCCAGACGCTGTAGCGTGCCCTGCATATATCGCGCGGAAACCCCATGGATATACCCGGCCGAGTCCTGGTTGTCCAGGTACTTCTCGTACAAATCCAACAAGTGCGGACTTCGTATCGGGTCTTTTTTCACGCTTGGGTCTCCAACTACTTGGCACATCTTCGATTGTAATCAAGATTCTCAGAAAAGGCCAATAAAAAACACAAACTTCGATTAAGTGCATTTATCCCTGCGAATTTGCCCAAATATGCATTTGGCATAAAAATCGTCCCGCTGCCGGAGATGGCAAGGATTGTTCAAGCGACTACTCCTATCTTATTCACAGCCTAGGATTTTTAACGCAGTGTGCGAACACCAGCCTGAAGCGCAAGCGAAGGTAAACTGTTTGCCATCCCTCGCTTGCGCTTCGGGCTAGTGTAAATTCATGAATAATCTGGGCTATGATGCGACTAGAAAACTGTGGACGGGTCAGTTAGAAGATCACAAACCAGTTTGCCAAAAGCGCTTATCTTCACTTCTCCGCCTTTGTGCCAAGATTTCCATTCGGCCCTTCCGTGTCATGCCCTAGCCAGGGTAAAATCAAGACTGGCGGCCGGATAAGCTAACGTAATCGGCCGCATGATCTTCCAGCGAATGTTGTTCCATGAAAACCGTGTTCTGGATTCCGGCAATCGTGATTATATCTTGGGGAATGCTATCCCCAATATCATGGGGTGCCTCCACTTGGGCAACCGGTCCCGCGCTACAAAAACAGTTGGGCGAATCCATGGATATCATCTGGGGCGAAATTCCGTTCCGCCAGGCCCTGGAAAACCTAGCTCGGAACAAAAAAATAGCGGTACTGATCGACCGGCGAGTAGATCCCGGTCGAAAAATAGATATCTCCCTACACCAAACCCCCCTTAAGGAAGTGTTGGAAACGATTGCCCGAAAAAACAATCTGGGGATTTCGATGGTCGGGCCGGTGGCTTACTTCGCGCCGCCCGAGGTCGCCCGAAGGGTCCGCACCATTGCGGCTTTACGCCAGGAGGATGTCCGTCGTCTGGCGCCGGTCGTGGCGAAGAAGTTTTTCAATCAGAAGTCGATGGCTTGGGACGATTTCGCCCAGCCGCGCGAGTTGTTGGAAAAACTGGGAACTGAAAATGGCTTCCGCATCGAAGCCTTGGACCAAATTCCCCACGACCTGTGGGCCGCCGCCGACCTGCCACCACTCGAGCTGATCGAACGGATTACCTTGATCGCCGGGCAATACGATTTAACCTTCCAAGTTTCCGCCGACGGCAATCGCCTTACCCTTCTGCCAGTTCCGGAGCATGTGGAACTGGTGCGAACTTATCCAGCCGGGCGGCAAGCGCAGGCAACCGCCAAAAACTATGCATCGCTTGCGCCGCAGGCGCAAATCCAAATCGACGGCGACAAGATCGTAGTTGCGGGCATGATCGAGGATCACCAGCGCATATCCGCGCCGCATCGCCCGGCCGAGCGTAATACGGCTAAATCGGCCGGCACTGACTTAGCCTCAGAACGATACGCGCTCACAATAGTGGAAAGACCGATCGGCCCGTTGCTCGAACAACTTGCCCCCCAATTAAATCTGGAATTGAAAATCGATGATGAAGCCATCCGGCAGGCCGGTGTTTCGCTCGACCAACGGGTATCGTTCAGCGTAAAAGACGCGACCGTTGACGAATTGCTGCGGGCCGCGCTCCAACAAACCCGTTTGAAATTCGTCCGACGGGGAAATGTAGTGCAAATCGAGCCGTCGCAAGAAAAATAAATATGCGATATGTTATTTGCTTCTTCTTTCTGTTTAACGGTTGTTCTTGGTCCGCCCCGCCGCAATTCCGGCTGAATACCGAGGGACGCGATCCGCAATCCATCACCCGCCATCAAGCCGCGGCGATTTCCGGCACATTGGAAAAACTCTTTGGCACGCCCGACAGTCCGGCTGTTCCCGAGGGGATCGATTTGAACGTGGATTTATTGAAAATGGCGGCCGGACCGGTAGGCAGCGACGCGGATGACCGCCCCTGGGGATTGTATCGCAAGCATTGCCTTGCCTGCCACGGACTCGCCGGCGACGGCGCCGGACCGAACGCCGCGGATCTCGATAACTATCCCCGCGATTTTCGCAACGGAACGTTCAAATACACTTCCACCGTCGCAGGCGTCAAACCGCTTAAAGAAGATTTACTAAGAACCCTGCGCAACGGCCTTCCCGGCACGGCCATGCCTTCCTTTGCCCGATTGCCCGATGAACAAATCAACTCGCTCGTCGAATATGTAAAATATCTAAGCATCCGCGGTGAGACCGAGCTATATCTTTTACGGTGTGTGGTTGACGAAAATGCGGCGCTGCCGCCGGATCGGGCAAAAGTATTGGCTGAAGGCGCAGTGCCTGCGGCGAAGTCCTGGGCCGAAGCGGCGGAAACGGCCGTTGTCCCGCCGTCTTCGCCAAGGGCCGACACGCTGGAGCAGTTATCCGTTTCCATCGACTGCGGACGCGAACTTTTTCGCACCATGGGCGCTCAATGCTTCTTGTGTCACGGCTGGACCGGCAAAGGCGACGGCCAACGCGCCGATCTTTACGATGATTGGAACAAACCAAAGATCGCCGACACGCCGGAACAGACCCAAGCACTCGCCCTGCATTTTCAACTTCCGTTTCAATCCCTGCGGGCGCGAAATCTGACCGAGGGCGTATTCCGCGGCGGCGACCGGCCGATCGACCTTTACCGGCGGATTTCAGCGGGCGTCAATGGCACGCCCATGCCCGCCGCGGGGCCGGCCCAGGGCCGAAAGGGCGCTCTCTCCCCCGAGGAAATATGGCACGTGGTAAATTACCTTCGCTCGCTGGGGAAGAAGGGTGCGGGATTCGGGGTTCAGAATTCGCGAGATGACTTTATTGATTCCCGGATAATATATTTGCATTAATAGTTTAGCCCCGGAGCTTGCTCCGGGAGTTTTTACCACTTCAAATTGATAGCCGGCCGTGATCAATCAGCAAGGAAAGATGATAAATACCTCGCTTTACCCTGGGTGTATTCACTCGGGGCTAAATATGTTTATACTCTCACGTATATCCTTTAAAATTCTGAACCCTGAACCCTGAACCCTGCCCACTGAACCCTGAACCGTTCCGGCATGAAGCGTTATCCATCGTCAATGTTTTTGATGCTTCCGGCATTCGTAGTGCTAACGGCCGGCGTTTGGCGGTCGGCTAGCGCTCAATTTGTCACGTCTTCGGTTGGCAGCCGGTTCGAGTTGGCCGAGGGCGTCGATCTCGATCGCGCCGACGGCGCGACCCTTGCCCAATTGGAACGGGTAAAAGCCTTCCTGGCCGACCGAAAATGGGACGAGGCAGTGGAAACGCTCAGCCGGGTAATGGAAGACTCCGAGGGCAAATTACTGGGCGTGACTGAAAATCGCTTCGTCGGCCTCGGCGAGTATTGTCAAATGCAACTCGCATCGCTGCCACCCGAAGCATTAAAACTCTATCGCGCCCGAGTCGATCCAATGTCACATAAATGGTACGAAGACGGTATTGCCGATCACGACCCTCGGCTGCTCAGAAAAGTCGTCCAACAGGCCTTTGCCGGCAGTTGGGGCGACGATGCCCTATTGTCCCTGGGCGACATGGCCTTGGAGGCGGGCGATTACACCGCCGCCCGCTGGCATTGGGAACGGATCATTCCCCATCCGCCGCCTGCCGGGCAAACGTCGATCTGGCCGGGATATCCGGATACCGATATCGATCCGGCCGCGGTCCGGGCGCGGCTGGTACTGGCCTCGATCTTGGAGGGATCAGCGGCCAGAGCACGCGAAGAACTCGACCAGTTCACACGCCTGCACGGCCAGGCCCGCGGACGGCTGGGCGGCCTGGAAGTTAATTACGCCGAGGCCCTGGGCGCACTGTTATCCGAAAGCGCATCCTGGCCAGCGCCGCCGCAAAACTTCGACTGGCCGACCTTTGCCGGATCGCCGCAGCGAAACGCAGTTGCACCGCAAAAATTTGACTTTGGCGCGGTGGCTTGGCGAGTGCCGCTGCCGCTTGTTTCGACGCCATTTCCATTGGGTGCCACTGCTGGCTTGTCCAGCAGTGCGGAAATCACGGTTGGGCAAGCCGGGCACCAACCGCAGGTTGGTCGTGCCACCCATCTTCCGCTGAGTTATCATCCCGCGGTTGTCGGCGATCTGGTGTTGATAAACACGGGCAGGGAAGTTTTGGCCCTGCGTTTGAGCACCGGCAATCCGGCTTGGAGCCGCACTACTCCGGCCATTTTCCGCGACCAACTCGACCAGGCCGCCGCCGATCTTACCTTGCCCTCGAACACGCTGGGCACGCCGCGTTTTACTTCGACCGTATTCGGCGACAAAGTCTACGCCCATATAGGCTCGGGCGTTACCAGCCTGGCGCAAGGCCAAAGCGCGGCCGTTCGGCCCGATTATCTGGTCTGTTTGGACCTGGCCGCCGAAGGCCGCTTATTGTGGAAGATCACGCCGGAAGAAGGCTGGGCCTTCGATGGTTCGCCGGTGGCCAATAACACCGGAGTCTACGTGGCCATGCGCCGGATCGACATCCGCCCGCGGGCTTACGTGGCGTGTTTCGATCCTCAATCGGGCCGGCTGCGCTGGAGGCAATTCGTGGCAAGCGCGGAAACGCCCGCTAGAGGCATGATGTACCAAATCACCCACGACCTGCTTACCTTGGCGGGCGATTCGATTTACTTTAACACCAACCTGGGCGCAGTGGCGGCGATTAATATCGACGACGGGCGAATCCAATGGGTCAGCCTTTATCCTCGCCGCCGGCAGGGCGATCTGGCTCAACTCGCGCCGCATTGGCTGCGCGACTTGAATCCCTGCCTATATCATCAGGGCGCGCTTTATGTGGCCCCGGCCGACAGCCCGCGAATTTTCGCCCTCGACGCCCAAACCGGTCAAATCCTTTGGCAGACCGGCGACCAGACTGAATACGCCCTCGATCTGCTCGGCGCTACGGACGATTATCTCATTGCCGGCGGAAAAAAACTGTATTGGATCGGCCTGAAAGACGAAGACCGAGGGCGCATCAAACACGTCTGGCCCGAGGGCAACGACAAACCCGGCTTCGGCCGCGGCATAATATCCGCCGGCTGCATCCTATGGCCTACCCGCGAACATATTTTGGTATTCGACCTTAAAACCGCCCAGCCCCGTAAAACAATCGATCTTTTGCCCCGCGACGCCCAGGGCGGCAACCTACTTGTGACCGACCTGGGGCTGCTCATAGCAACCGATAAGGAATTGATCGCGCTGGGCAAAACGGCTAATCCACCTAAAGAAAAAAAACAAGAGGTGGCAATCGCAAAATGACAATAATCCCTGACCACTGGCCCCTGACCTCTAACCTCTAACCTACTCTCCAATGAACACTCAAGACGACGTCCAGGCCGTTTCGGAACTAAACGAGGCATACCAATTGATTACCCGGCAACTAGGCCGTGTGATCGTCGGTCAGCAACAAGTGATCGAGGAATTACTTATTGCGCTCTTTGCCCGGGGGCATTGCCTGCTGGTGGGCGTGCCGGGTTTGGCCAAAACGCTTTTGATCCGCACGCTGGCCGGCGCATTATCGCTGGAGTTCCGCCGCATCCAATTCACGCCCGACCTGATGCCATCCGACATCACCGGCACCGAAGTGATCCAGGAAGACAAGCTCTCCGGCGTCCGGGAACTGCGGTTCTTGCCGGGGCCGATCTTCGGCAACGTGATCCTGGCCGACGAAATCAACCGCACACCGCCCAAAACCCAGGCCGCGCTGCTGGAAGCCATGCAGGAATATCAAATCACCATCGGCGGCCGGCGGCACCCGCTCGATCAGCCGTTTTTCGTGCTGGCCACGCAAAACCCAATCGAGCAGGAGGGAACGTATCCGCTGCCCGAGGCCCAACTCGATCGTTTCATGTTTAATACCTTCGTCGATTATCCCGACGCCGATGAGGAATTCGACATCGTCAAGCGGACCACCGCCGACATAACCGCCACGGTCACACCCACGCTTAGCGGCGAAAAAATCCTTGCACTGCAAAAGATCGTCCGCCGCGTGCCCGCGCCCGATCACGTGATCCGCTATGCCCTGAAATTGGCCCGCCTCACCCGCCCGCACAAAGGCGAGGCCCCCGATTTCATCCGCGAATACGTAAGTTGGGGCGCCGGACCCAGGGCCAGCCAGTATATGGTTCTGGGCGCTAAGGCAAAAGCGGTGCTAAACGGCCGATTTTACGCCGGAGTGGACGACATCCGCACGGTCGCCTTTCCGGTCTTGCGTCATCGGATCATGACAAATTTCAACGCCGAAGCCGAGGGAATCAAGCCCGACGACATCATTCGCCGGTTGCTGGACCTCGTCCCCGCCGAAGATGACGCCGCCGCTGGAAAATTTCCCCCTATATTCACACAATGAATCACGCCGAAAAACAAAAACTCCTCGATCCGCAAATGCTGGCGAAATTGCAAGGGCTGCAACTCCGCGCCCGGCTGATCGTCGAGGGCTTCGTGTCGGGCGTGCACCGCAGTCCGTTCCATGGTTTTTCCATCGAGTTCGCCGAGCACCGCGAATACACGCCCGGCGACGATCTGCGCTACCTCGACTGGAAGGTCTACGGGCGGACCGATAAGTTCTACCTAAAGCAATTCGAGGAAGAAACCAATCTGATTTGCTATCTGCTCTTGGATACAAGCGAGAGCATGGCCTATAAAAGTGATCTCTCGGCGATGTCGAAGCTGGAATACGCCCAATCCGCCGCCGCGGCATTGTCGTATCTGATTCTCAATCAGCAGGACAGCGTGGGCCTGGTTACCTTCGACGAGGAAATCCGCGCCCTGGTCCGGCCGGGCGGAAATCCTTCGCATCTAAAGCAGCTTTTGCAAGTCATGGAAACCTCGGCCGGAAGGCGAAAAACCGCCACCGGCCCCATTTTTCACGACCTGGCCGAACGTTTTAAAAAACGCGGCATCGTCGTGATCCTCAGCGATCTTTTCGACAACGTCGATGCCATGATGGCCGGCTTGAAACACTTCAGACACCGCCGCCACGAAGTAATTCTCATGCACGTGCTCGATCCGGCCGAGATGGATTTCCCTTTTGAACAAGCCACGCTATTCCGCGGCCTGGAGCAATTGCCCAATGTGCTGGTCGAACCCCGGGCGATCAGAAAAGCATATCTCGATGAATTCAACAATTTCATTCACCAGATAAAAAAAGCCTGCCGCCGGCATCAGATCGATTACGTCCCGCTCAGAACCGATCAATCGCTGGAAGTGGTCCTGTCAACATATTTAGCGTCGAGGGGATAGAGGATAGAGGATAGGGAATAGGGATTAGAAAAGCAATTAGTTTTTTGTAAATCTCAAATCAATTTGTTAGGAAGCTAGAAAATGCCTATTCGAGATTATCGCGATCTTATTGTTTGGCAAAAAGCCATTGATTTAGTTGAAGCTGTTTATCAGGCAACAACCGCATTTCCACGAGAAGAAGTATACGGACTTACATTCCAAGTGCGTAGAGCTGCAGTCTCAGTCCCATCGAACATTGCCGAAGGACATGGCCGAACTTCCACACGCGATTTTTTAAATTTTCTTTCTATTGCCCATGGTTCACTTAAAGAGGTTGAAACTCAACTCGTGATCGCGGAGCGATTAAAATATATGAATCAACGCGTCAAAGAATCGTTACTGGAAAGATCAACCGAAGTAGGCCGCCTCATAAGTGGTCTTTCTAACTCTCTGAAAAGAAAATCAAACTAATTTACTATCCCCTATCCCCTATCCCCTATGCCCTTGCTGCTTTCGCTATTCGCTTTTAGCTTTCTCAACCTGCCCATGCTGGGTTGGTTGGCGGCGGCGGCTGCGCCGATATTGATTCATCTTTGGACCCGGCGGCATTACCGGCAAACGGCTTGGGCGGCTATGGATTTTCTGCTCGCGGCCGTGCGGCGGCACACGCGGCGGTTGTTCCTCGAACAGTGGCTGTTGCTCTTAATCCGCACGGCGATAATCGTACTTTTGGTGCTGGCCGTAGCCGAGCCGTATTTGAAGCGTCCGGGCATGGCTGCCGGCGGCGGCGGAACCGCGCACCGCATGTTGGTCGTCGACGGCTCGTTTTCCATGGATTTCAAACCCGCCGACCAAACCCGCTTTGAAAAAGCCAAGGAACTGGCCCGTCGGATCGTCGAAGACAGTCCACAGGGCGATGTATTCACGCTCGTGCTGATGTCCTCGCCCACCCGGGTCGTGGTCGGCAAGCCGGCGCTGGAACAAGCTGAAATCCTCCGCGAAATCGAGGCCTTGCAACCGACCCAAACCACGGCCGACCTGCCCGGCGCGTTGGCGGCGATCGAACAACTGCTCCCCAAAGCGCAGCGGGATAATCCGCGAATAATCCAACACGAAATATATTTCCTCACCGATTTGCAGCGCGTTAGTTGGTCGCCGAAATTGAATCAAACGGCGCTGGCCGAATTCCGCCGCCGCAGCGCCGCATTGGCCGACGCGGCCGAGATCATCATTCTCGACGTGGGCCAAGCGGGGGCCGAAAATCTGGCGGTAACCGCCTTTAGTCCAAGCGATTCGCTCGTCATTGCCGGCCGCGATATGAATCTTCAAACCTCAATCAAAAACTTCGGACGCCAAAACCGCACGCGCCAGCCCGTGGAACTGCTCTCCGACGGACGGCGGATCGAGCGGAAGTTCGTCGACGTGCCCCCCGGCGAGGAAATCTCTCTCATCTTTACTCATCGCTTTGAAACGCCCGGCGATCATGCCCTGGAAATTCGCGCACCCGGCGACGCCTTGGAGGTGGACAACCACCGCTATCTGGCGATCGTCGCGAGGCAGGAGATTCGCGTTTTGTGCATCGATGGCCGGCCTTCGGGCAAACCGTTCAGCGGCGCGGCCGATTATCTGGCCGAGGCGTTGTCGCCGCAAGGCGACGAATCGCGGCAAAACGCGATTAAACCCGAAGTCGCCCCCGAATCCGCGCTGGTCGAGCGCGAATTAACGCGTTACGATTGCGTGTTTATCTGCAACGTCGCTCAATTTACCTCGCACGAAGTCCGGCTGCTTGGCAATTATCTGCAAAGCGGCGGCAACGTGGTGTTCTTTCTCGGCGATCAGGTTCTGCCCGAGCGATACAATAGCGAAATGGCCGGCGAAACAACAAGCGGCCGAGAGGGCAGGGCAGGGCAGGGGCGCATCTTGCCCGCCAGACTGGGTGCGGTAATCGACCAACCGCAACTCCGCCTGGACCCGCTCGCCTTTCGGCATCCGATCCTACATGCCTTTCGCGGCCGGGGCGAAAGCGGATTGCTCACCACGCCGGTTTTCAAATACTTCAAGCTGCAAGTGCCCAAAGATTCTTCCACCCATGTAGTTCTTGCAACGGCCGGCGGCGATCCGCTGGTGGTGGAAGAGAGTATCGAGCGCGGGCACGTGATCCTGTTGGCCACCTCGGCCGATGCGACTTGGACTGCCATGCCGCTTTGGCCCAGCTTTCTGCCGCTGGTGCAGGAGATTTTGGCCTTCTGTTTGGGCGGCAATGCCAGACAACGCAATCTGGACGTAGGCGACCCGATCGCCGCGCCTGCGCCCCCGGCTTCGGCCGACGCGCCCGTAACAATGCAAACGCCCGACGGACGCACTCAGCCTGTTCGGCGGCGAACCCAAGACGGCGCGAACCTGTTGCAATTCACCGACACGGCCCAAAGCGGCATTTATGCGGCCCGCTTCGGCCCGCCCGTCGACCGCAGCCTGGTTTTTGCGGTCAACGTCGATACCTTGGAAAGCGACCTCTCGCAACTTCCACCTGACGAGTTGCAAACGGACGTGTGGCCGGGCGCAACGTTTATGCACCAGACCGCCTGGCAGAACGCCGGCCGAGGGGCAATCGGAGCGTCGCTTGCCGGAGCGGGCTTGCAGGTGGAATTACTGTATGTGGTTTTAGGTTTACTATTTTTGGAAACTTTTTTGGCCTGGCGTTTCGGATATCACGCGACATGAGCGGTACATTGAACAACTGGATCGAGCGATGGTTCGGCCTGAAAACCGTTTCCGGCGAGGGGACCGCCTGGAGTCTCGATTACAACTGGCCCTGGCCTTCCTGGATAACGCTGCTGGCGGCCGTCCTGGCGGTGATATTCGTTGTGGGAATATATCTTCGCGAAGGCCGGCGCGCCGGCCGCCGATATCGTCTGATGTTGGCCGCCGTCCGGATCTCGCTGGCGGCCCTGGTGCTTTTGATGATCGCCCAGGTAACGCTTGTGCTGAAGCGCACCGGATTGCCTTACGTGGCCCTGCTCCTCGATGACTCGCAGAGCATGACCATTGCCGACCGCTACGACGACAAAATCCGCAAGGTATTGGAAGATCGCATAAAAAAAGCAGCGCCCCAAGACGCCGAAATTACCCGCTGGAATCTGCTCCGCACCCTGCTTTGCGAAAAAAACGCGGCAATACTCAACGGATTAACCGGCCAGTACAAGTTGCGGGTTTATTTTCTGACGGGCGTCCGGCTGAGCCGCCGGCCGGATGTGGAAGGCATGGTCGAGGAACTCAAGTCGTTAAAACCACTCGGCGAGACCAGCCGCATCGGCGCGGCCGTGCGCGACGTTCTCGACGATTTGCGCGGGGCAATGCCGGCGGCAATCGTAATTCTCTCCGACGGCATCAATACCGAAGGGCCCTCGCCGGCCGAGGCCGCCGCTTATGCCCAGCGGCGCGGCGTACCGCTTTTTTGCATCGGCCTGGGCGGCAATCGGCCCATGCGCGATTTGGCGCTCAGCGATCTAATGGTCGACGACGCGGTTTTTGTCGACGACGTCGTTAATTTCGAGTGCAAACTCAGCGCCTCCGGATTCCAGGGGACCAAGGCCTCGGTCGTGCTCCGCGAAAAAGGCAAGAGCGACGTGCTGGCAAAGACCGAAGTCACGCTCGGCCCGGACGACCAATCGCAGACCGTACGGCTGGTCTATCGGCCCACGCAGATCGGACAATTCGATTACGTGGTCGAAGTCGAGCCGCAAGAAGGCGAACTGCAAACGGAAAACAACCGCCAATCGCGAACCGTCCGGGTGCGCAAGGAAAAACTCCGCGTGCTTTTGGCCTGGGCCGGCCCGAGTTTTGAATTCCGCTACCTGCGAAACGTACTGGAGCGCAACGAAACAATCGAATTGCACACGGTCGTCCAAGACGCCGACCTGGAACACGCCGCCCAGGACAAGGCGGCGCTGCGCATGTTTCCCGAGCGGCGCGATGATCTGTTCTCCTACGACGTGATTATCCTCGGCGACCTGAACCCGGCGCTGTTGAGCGCATCGGCCATGCAAAGCCTGGCGGCGTTCGTCGATCAGCCGGGCAAAGGCGGGGCGCTGGTGCTCATCGCCGGTCCAAAGTACATGCCCTTGGCCTATCGCGATACGCCCTTGGCGCGCCTGATGCCGATCAATCCCACCGGCGTTCGCTTGCCCGAGGCGAACGAACCGATCACCCAAGGCTTCGAGCTTAGGCCCACCGAACTCGGGCTGTCCGGACCGGCCATGCAATTGGGCGATTCTCCGGCCGAAACGCAAGCCATCTGGCAAAGCCTGCCCGAGTTGTATTGGTTTGCCGAGGCGGCGGACTTGAAGCCCGGCGCCAGGGTGTTGGCCGAAAATCCCGCCCGCTCCACGCCCGACGGCCGCCCCATGCCCATATTTATTATGCAGTACGTGGGAGCGGGCAAAGTGCTCTTCCACGCCACCGATGAAACCTGGCGCTGGCGATGGCGCGTCGGCGACGTGTATTTCGCCCGCTATTGGATCCAAACCATTCGTTACCTCAGCCGCTCGAAACTATCCGAGGGCGGGCGCAGCGTCACCCTCACCGCCGATCGCCGGCAGTATGCCCAGGGCGAGACGGTTCAACTCCGCGTGCGCTTTGCCGATGAGCGGCTTGCCCCAGTCGAAGACAACGGCGTGACGGTGGTGGTCGAGCAGCCGGGCCGACAAACTCAACGTCTGCAACTTCACCGCACTTCGATGGGCCGCGGAACTTTCGAAGGCCTGCTTAACCGGCCGTTGCCGGGCAGTTATCATGCCTGGCTTGCCGCGCCGAGCGTTGAAGGAAACGCACCGGCGGCAGATTTCGTCGTTTATCCGCCGCCCGGCGAGTTCGCCCGTGTCCGCATGGACGAGGCCGCCCTGCGCGAGGCCGCGAAACTGACCGGCGGCCGATACTACGATTTTCAAACGGCCGGCAAGTTGCTCCGCGATTTGCCTCCCGGCCGACAAGTGCCGGTGGAAACTTTGCCGCCCTTACCCCTATGGAACAAATGGCCCCTAGTGCTATTGTTCCTGGCGCTGCTGCTCAGTGAATGGCTGCTGCGAAAACGCGGCGGTATGGTGTAAGATATCTTAAATTATCGATGATTATGTTACGGATGCTTTATATGGTTCGATCAATGTAATTACTCAAACTGTAAGCAAAATTTGCAATGAAACTTTGAATGCCATTTTTTACCTAGCCCAGGCGTTTACGCCTGGGACCGAAAGACCTTACCATGAATTGTAATGTCAACCCCGTTTACGGGGTTCATTCATTCCGGGATTCAGCCGCCCCTAAAGGGGCTAAATGAAATAAATTGTGGAATTTCCCTAATCCCAGGCGTAAACGCCTGGGCTAGAGAAAAGAATATCTCTAAATATGCCCCATCCCATCGAGGAAAAACTTGCCGTCCTGCGGCGCCGCGTGCGGCTGCTGGTACTGGTCCGCGGTCTGAGCGCGATACTAAGCACCGCGCTGGCGGCGGCGATTCTTCTGGGACTAGTGGATTATCTTCTGCGGTTTCAAGACCGCGGTTTGCGGATCATGGCTTCGTTGGCGTTGCTGGGGGCGTTGGGCTGGGCTGGTTATCGCTTTTTTTATCTGCCGGCCATTGTTCGTTTCCGGGATGCCGACTTGGCAGTCAAGTTGCAGCGCCGTTTTCCCGGCCTGGACGATCGGCTGCTGAGCGCGGTGGAGTTCATCGCTCAGGGCGAGGACGATCCGACCGCCGGTTCGCCAGGTCTGCGCCGCTCAGTGATTGCACAAACCACGGCCGAGACCGCGGACATTGATTTCAACCAGGCCGTAAATTCCCGCCCTGTCGTACATGCTGTACTGCTTTCGATCATGGTTTGCGCGGCGGCGGCAATGTTGGCAATATTCAATCCGTCTGCATCGCAAACGGCCCTTGCCCGGTTGCTTAACCCGTTGGGCAATGCCGCTTGGCCGCAAAAAACTCGCCTTGCCATCAGCCATCCCGTGGATCGCGTGGGCCTGGGTCAGGCCTTCGAGATCGAGGCGGTGGATTCCGCCGCCGCAGCGTTGCCCGCCGAGGTTTACATCCATTATCGTTTTATCGGCGCCGACGGCGCTTCGGTGGAAGAAAGCGTATTGATGCACCAGTTGGGCAAGGCGGCGGTCGCCCGGCGGGAAAACATCGTCCGCCCGTTCTCATACCGCGTCGAAGGAGGCGACGACCGTTCCATGCCCTGGCTGCCGGTGGAAGTGGTCGAACAGCCGGCCATCGAGTCGGTATCGATCCGCCTTATCCCGCCGTCTTACACCGGATGGCCGCCGGAAAAGGCCGAGAATAACATCCGCGCACTGGCCGGCACGCGATTGGAAATCGAGGCCCAGGCCGCGAAACCGCTGCAATCGGCCGTGCTTTCACTGGATGACGGCCGCGAATTTCCCGGCCGAATAAGCGCCGACGGGCTGCACGCAACCTTCAGCGACGCCGCATTGACCGTGGAAAAATCCACTTCGTATTGGTTCCGCCTCGCCGATCGCCAAGGACTTACGGGCGGAGAGAACGACCGCTGGGAAATCGTTGCCGTCGCCGATTCGCCGCCTAGCGTGACCATCGAGCAGCCGGCCGCCAATCTATACGTCACTCCCCAGGCCGTTGTGCCGCTGCGAATCATTGCAAAGGATGATCTGGCCGTCCGCGACGTGATTTTGGCGTTTTGCCCTCGGACCGCCGCCAAGACCGCCGCGCCGGCCGAAAACACTCCGCCTGCCTTATCCCCGGAAACGATCGTGCCGCTTTACACCGGTCCGCGACAACTTCCACGGCAATCCGCGGGCGGGCTTCCGAAATCGGCGCCGCCCGGTCAGCGTCAGGTCGTCGAATATCGCTGGCAATTGGAACCGCTGCGCCTTGCGCCCGGCATGGAGATCGTGTTCCAGGCCGCGGCCTCCGACTACTTGCCTCAAACCGCCCGCAGTGAACCGCGGCGTTTGATCGTTGTCACGCCGCGCGAGATTGAAGACCGCATCGCCGGGCGGCAAAATCTGCTCTTATCCGAACTGGATCGAGCGCTTAAAATGCAGCGTGCCGGACGCTCGCAAGTCGAGGCGACTGAAATCCGCCTGGATCAGACAAAACGGCTGCAACAACCCGAATTGGATCAGCTCCACGCGGCCGAACTCGGCCAACGCCAGGTGAACGTGGTATTGACCGGCGCCGGCGAAGGCGTCCCCTCGCACGTTTCCGCCATGCTGGCCGATCTGGAAAACAACCGCATCG
This sequence comes from Thermoguttaceae bacterium, assembly GCA_050012815.1. GTDB lineage: Bacteria > Planctomycetota > Planctomycetia > Pirellulales > Thermoguttaceae > JBEKIK01. The sequence continues at coordinate 423 of JBEKGL010000006.1, read as the reverse complement.
ACAATCCCGATCTAAAACAGCGTTTGAATTCGGTGTTGGATGAAATCGATCGGCTCCAGGGCGACGAATTGCCGGTTATCGGCCGCGAATTGACCTTGGCCGTCAAATCCGCCGAAATCGCACTCAGCGAAACGTCCGCGCCCGCCGATACTCGTTCAGAAGTCGCCGCCGCATTGGCCACGGCCGGCAAAAATCAAGACCAGGTCGTCTCAGTTCTGGAAAAATTGATCGCGGAATTAACGCAATGGGACAGCAGTCTCCGTTTTCAGCGCGATTTAAGCCAATTGCTCCGCGAGCAGGAACAGACGGCCCGGCAAACTGCCGAAACTACCCGGCGAACCCTGGGCAAGGAATCGAAGGACCTGCCAACGCAAGACGCCGCCGATTTGAAAATCCTCGCCTCCCGGCAATTCGATCACGCCC
>JBEKGL010000005.1:0-20409 GCA_050012815.1 Thermoguttaceae bacterium | reverse complement strand
TAAATTCAACAACTGGATATCAAAAATATTCGGATTCATTTTCCGTTCCGATCGCGCGGCCTGTATTTGCCGGATTCGGCAATTGGGACTCGAAGGTTACGCCGCCGATATGGCGAAAAACAAACGGCAGACAATCAAGAGAAAATGACTATATAATAAAATTCGGCCGCGAATGCGTCACTTGACGTGTCATTGCTAGGCCGATAAAATTGTGGCGCGTGGCGGAGAAATAATAGAAAGCGCTTATGGCATCGATAGTTGCATCCGACCTGCTTGTCGCACAACTCGAATTGGCCGACGCACTGCGCGCCGGGAAGGATACCATGTTTAATCCGCAGGATTTGCCGGGTCGTTATGGGCGAGTTATTCGCGCATTGGATCATTTACTGAAGACCACCGGCTGCGAGGCCGTTGTGGCGGGCGGCTGGGCGGTTTGGCGGCACGGATATCTGGGACGGGTCACCCAAGACGTGGACATCGTTGTGCCCGCCGCGCGAATCGAGGAACTGCTGCGCGTGGCGAGCATGGGCGGTTTCGAGGTCCTGCCCGCTTCCGCCGGAATCTGGCCCAAGCTCCGTCACAAGGAAACGGACGTTGGCATCGACATTTTACCGGAAGGCGCGACGCCGGGAACCCGGTCCAATCCAGCCCCGACCACAATTCCGCATCCTTCACGCTTGGGCGCCCAACCAGGACGATTGAACTATATAGGTTTAAACGGCCTGATTGAATTAAAACTCGCCGCCGGACGCGCACGCGACGAAAGCGACGTGGTGGAACTTTTACGGGCAAATCCAGACCAGGTCAATGCCATCCGGGAACATCTCGCCCGCGTCAACGATCGTTACGCAAGGAGTTTCGACGACTTGTCGGCCCGTGCCCAAGAACAAACTGACCGCTGAAATCAGTGCATCAATCGCGCAGCGCGTGGATGAAATTGAAAAACATTCGCAGCAAAAACAAGAGCGGGCCCATTATCGCCAGGCAGGCGAGCATGGCCAGGGCCACAAACCAGCCCAGGGCAAAGATCTCCCGGGCCCAGTCCCAGATCGGGGCCCAGTAAAGAATAACAACCAGCGCCGCCAGGCATAGAAATGGACCGTAAGGGATTTCCCTGTCGCGGAGGAAAAAATATCGCAACAATCCTACGACCAGCGCGGCAAATGGAGCCAGGAAAAATACGATCAAACAGGCTTGCCAGCCCATAAACGCCCCGATCATGCACATCAGCGTCACGTCGCCGAAGCCCATCGCCTCTTGATTCAACACTCCGCGGCCGATGATGCGGACGGACCAAATAATTCCTCCGCCCGCGGCCATGCCGGCCAATGCGCTAAAAAGCGCCCTCCAGTTGTCGCCGCCGTGCCGCCAGACGCCCGCGATCAGCACTGCTCCAACCGCGCCCATGCACAATACCCGGTAAGTGTCGCGGTGGCGCACAATCCGCGTCCAACACAGCCCCAAGGCCCTTAGCCGGCCGTGGCCGGCGTACCAGGTCCGCGGCAAGATAGCCAGGCACCACAGTACCCAACAGGCCAGGGCAATGGCCAGCGATCCGCCGTTGGGCGACCCGCCGAGCCAGGCCGGCCATGAGTTGGGAGAAGTGATGCAGAGAAAGTCAAAATTCCATCCGCCCGTAAGAAGCGGAAGCACGTTGGGAAGCAACGACCGCGGCCAAACAGCGGCCAGAAATAATCCGGCAAGCGTGCCCGGCCTGGTTATGGCGTCGGGAATGATCTTTTCATCGGCGTCGATAAGCGATGCCACGAGCATCAGCCAGATGAGAACCGCGTGCGCTACATACTGCTCGTGTAATATGAAAGGCAAGTCCGGAGGCAAGACGGGATTTGGAAAGCGGGGCATGTCGGCGGGAAATAGAGCACCCATGCCGATTTCCCAATGATAAAGCCATGCCAGCCCCAAGCCGCAGAGCAACTCCACCAGCAGTGGGCGGACCCAGAATCCCGAGCCGTGCAAAGACGCCTCGCGCCGCAATCCCAGCCAACCGAAGATCGGCAGGCGGTCGGACCAACGCCGGGCAGGCGCGGACGAATGGGGCCGCATCCACGGACTGATGGGGCGCGGATGCCATGCCAAGCCATACACGGCCAGATTCGCCAAGGCTCCAAACACCGTCCCGGCCGCAAACAGCAAGATCAAGCGGACTTCCATGGGGATGGCAAGGATCCAAATCACGGGCGAAACTCCATCTCCGAGGAAAAATTGTGTAAAGAGGGAAAAAGGGGAAGGGGGGAAAAGGAAAATTAAAAAGAAAATCAAGAGCCTTTCCTACAAGTCATCCATTTCCCTTTTTCCCAATTTCCCCTTTTTCCCTTTACTTACACTTGAAAGATCTATAACTAATCTACTTTTTTTGTATTTCTAGGTGATCCAGGATTTCCGCGGTCAATTCCTCAGGGGTGCGATTTTCGGTATTGACGGTCAAATCGGCCGTCTCACGATACATCGGCTCCCGCCGGGCAAGCAGTTGAACGATCTCTTCCAAAGGGCCGCAGCCGGTCAGACTGGGTCGCCGCTCCGGAGTGGCGGCGTCGCCGGACATGCGCTTTAAAATGGTTTCCGGCCGGGCCGTGAGCCAGACCACTTTGCCGCTTTGCCGCATAATCAGCCGATTTTCTTCGCGCATCGGGGCTCCGCCGCCCGCGGCCAGCACCAGCCTATCGCGGCGGCATAAATCGGCGATGACATGGGCTTCCAAATCGCGAAAGGCCGGCTCGCCGTCCTCGGCAAAGATTTTGGCGATCGACTTGCCCGCCCGCTGCTCGATCTCCACGTCGGCATCGATCCATTCCCACCCCAATCGCCGGGCCAGAAGTTTGGCCAGCGTGGTTTTGCCCGTTGCTCGGTAACCGATTAAGGTGATGATCATAGTAGGGGTTAGGGATCAGGGGACACGGGTCAGGGAGAATAACAAAGCATTAATGTCTATTGACGAAAATGTTATTTATCATTCAAATTTCGTCATTTTTTCGTCATTCGTCATTTGAACTTTGACATTTATCTCTAGCCCCTAACCTCTGGTCCCTCTCCTAATACTTTGCCGCTCCGATGGCCCGGCGAATGGTTTCGCGCATCACTTCGGCCGGACCGTCCCGGCCGGTGAAGAGTTTGAATTGCAGGCAGGCCTGGCGCACGAACATGTCGATGCCGGTAATTACGGTGCAGTTGCGGCCGCGGGCTTCTTTTACCAAAAGCGTGTTTTCGGGATTGTAAACCGCATCGAAAACGATCATCGAGGGGCGCAGATGGTGCTTGTCGAAAGGCGTTTCGTCCACGTTGGGATGCATGCCCACGGGCGTGCAGTTAAAGAGCAAATCGGCGGCGACGGTATGGCGTGCACCCCAATCCACGGAACGGCAATTGAAGTTTTTCGCCAAGGTCGCGGCTTGGCGCAACACGCCGTCGGAAACCACCACTTGTACGCCGCGGCGGCTCAGTCCGTAGATAATCGCTTTGCCCACGCCGCCGGCGCCGAGCACCAACGCGGTCTTGCCTTGAAGCGGATTTCCCTTTTTTTCCTGGGGGTTATCCGCACGCAGGACATCCTCCAGGCTGCTCATGGCCGCGACATGGTCGGTGTTGTAGCCGAGCCGTTTTTGGCCCTCGAAAATCATCGTATTCGCGGCCCCGATGCCGCGCACGGAGGCGTCGACCTCGGTGAGCTTCTTTATAACGTCTTCCTTGTGCGGAATCGTGATGCTCAGGCCGCGGATGCCCAGTTGGGGAGCTTCGTCGATAAACCGCGATAAATCCTCGCGCGGCACGCGGAAGGGAATGTAAACCTTGTTCATCCCGTAATGCTGAAAGGCCGCGTTGTGAATCAAGGGGCTCAGGCTGTGCCCGATGGGATCGGCCGCCACGCCGTAAACCTCCGTATCGGCGTCGATCTTGTCGTAGTTGTACACTTCCGTCATCTGCTGGAAGGTGAGCTGCCCGGGCGCCATCGCCCGCTCGTGATGAAACGTGGCAAAGCTGACGGGAGAGCCGAATTTGCCGGCCAGGATCCGCGACGGTATGCCGATGTCGCCCATGCATATTCCGATGGTCGGCACCGTACTTTGCCGGATCATGTTGAGCACGCGCAGGTTGTCGTGCGGATGGTTGGCCATGACGGCGATTTTGACGATGTCCGGATCCAGCCCGCTTAGGCGGCTATGGATTTCCTCCAGGTTTTCCGGAGTTTTGCGGAAGTCGTGCAAGCTCACGATCCGCTTGGTCCGGCCGAAACGCGGGATCGTGCCGGCAATGTCGTAATCAAGATCGACGTACTCAACGCCTTCGGTGATGGCCGTGCGCAGCAACAATTGGCGTTGTTCCTCGGAACCGGGGTACTTGCCCCCATCGGTCATGCGGCGGCAAGTTATGACCACCGGACAAGGCCGATCGGCCACCAGGCGTTTCACGTTCACTTCGCCGTTGATGTAATCCAAACGCAACTCCACCATTCGAGCGCCTTGCTCGACCAGGTGTCGGTGTTCCGCAATCACGTGGCGATGACGGCCGCGGCCTATGCTGACGCAGATCATAAACCTAGGGGATAGGGATTAGAGATTAGAGGATAGGGAGAACTGACCGTTGAAAAAACCAGGTATTTAGCCCCGGGTGAATACACCCGGGGTTAGCACCGGGGGAATATACCCGGGGGAAAATAAACTATACCATCCGCCCGGTTGTCCCCATGGATTACTTCTTGGATGATTCTTTTTTGGCCGGCTTGGTCGACTTGGCCGACTTGGCCGACTTGGTCGGTTCGGCAGCGGCAGCGGCGGGAGTCGCGGCAGCGCCTTCGGCGCCCTCTGCTCCTTCCTCTTTTTTCTTTTTCTTTTTCTTCATGGTCAGCTTAAACACGCGGACTTTAGGCAGGCCAAAAGGGTCGTCGCCCTCCTGCCAACGGTCGGCCGTTTTGAGCCGCTGAATTCGCTCAGCCCGGGTAAGCACGCTACGGGCGCGAACCAATCCGAGCCGTACCTTAAGACTTTTATCCATCGTCATGAAACTCGATCTCCTCTATGTGCCAATATATCTTAATCAGCCCGGGGCAAGGCCGGGAAACATCTTAGTATAAAGAACCTTGCCAATAGCCGCAATAAGGTAAAAGTATAGGTAGTGGTACAGTTTGCTCAATAAATTTGTATTGTAAAGGAAAATCTGGGATTATCCCATTCTTCACAGGGAAACCAGTTGACGGCAACAATTGCTTCTGTTATGCTAATGCACAGACCCCACCAGAGAACTATAAGACAGGGAATTTCCCTATGACAGTCTGCATAGCTGCTATCTGTGATTCTGGAAAAACGATTGTTGCTGCAACAGATCGTATGTTTACATTGCCGGGTATCGTAGAGTTCGAGACGGTGGAAGGAAAAATTGAGCCGATTGGAAAGACTTGTGTAGTGCTGGCCGCTGGTCACTCTCCGAATGCGACCGAAGTGATTGCAACCATCATAGATCGACTTCAGGGCAATCAAAGCCCGCTTCGTACCAAACTGGCGGAAGTCGTAAAACAGGCATACTGCACCGTTCGTGCAGAACAGGCAGAAACATCTATAGTTACCTCTATGCTGGGAGCCGATTATATAAGGTGGAAGGATCGCAATGTGTTCTTGCCCACCTATCTTGAAAAACAGCCCCAAATATACGGGCAAATGGCTATGGTACAAAGCCAGCAGTTTAATCTTAGCGTTGAAATGATTGTAGCGGGCATTGATGGTAAAGGTGCTTTTGTTTACCAGATTTCTAATCCCGGAGTGCTATTGCCCCTCCAAAAATTGGGCTATGCTTCAGTTGGAACTGGCGCATTGCATGCGGTAATATACCTATCTTTGTGTGGTCAAACCCCCCAACGTAATGTGGCTGAAACCATCGCTCATGTGTATACTGCAAAGCGGATAGCGGAAGTTGCACCGGGAGTTGGATGTAAAACAGACGTGGTAGTAATTGACGAGAAACGCGGTATTTGGCACTGCGGCGAACCTGTAATGATGGAACTTGATAAAGTTTACAATGGCTATTCGGCAAGAGTATTTCCCGAATTGACTGATCTGGAAAAGGCATACAATGAACAAGACAAATCTCAATCCTCCTAATACTGATCGGTCACAAAAAGTACCCTATGACCTTGCTTTAGCGGACCAACTTTCGCGCTATAAAGAATGGCAGATGCGCAGTATGCTTCGGCCATTGCCTCTGGTTGTCATGCCATTGACGACGATATTCTTTCCGCAGATAAATCGTGTCACGCGGCCATGACGGTATTGTAAACGTCTTTAAAGGTCATTAGGTTATCAGATACCCCCGCGCGGGTGCCACTGCTGGCTTGTCCAGCAGTTAATTTCTGGCGATTTTACACCGCCTTCTGTCACCCGCCCACTGCCCACTAACTGAATTTTCCGCCTTCCCCTGTTTGCCGATACTATCCCCCAGCCTCTATCCCCTCGCCGCCGTCGGACAATGAACCGTCCGCCAACGATACGATGGCAATTTTGTGGCGGTCGGCGTAGGCGATCACGTCGGCCTGATCCAGTAGGATGGTTTTGCCGGCTTCGACGGCCAGGACCGAGGCGCCGGACTGGAGCATCGTTTCCAAGGTGCCGCGGCCGATTGTGGGCACGTCGAAACGCATGTCTTGCCGGGGCTTGGCTACTTTGACCACGGTGAATCCGCCCGCCGGACACAGCGAGCCTGCGCGGCGGATGCACTGGTCGGTTCCCTCGACCGCCTCGACGGCCAGCACGGCTTGATCTTTGACCGCCACGCTTTGCCCGATGTCCAGGCGGCCCATTTCCTTGGCCATTCGCCAGCCGAATTGGATGTCTTTCATCTGCCACGAGTTTGGAGCGCGGCGGGTGGGCCGGCCCGGTGGAAGGAGCAATTCGGGGGCGTAATCGGTGGCCGGGGCGAAGTGGATTCCTTCGGAGGCGAACTCATCGACGATGGCCGTCAAAAGCGAATCGTCGCGGCAGTCTTTTTTCCTGGTCCAAAAATGAGGTAAAAACATACGTATCGTGCGTAAATCGGGCAGGTGGCGGATCCAGGCGAAACGCTGAAACAAACGCACCTTGAAAATTTTGCCGGCCATGGTGACTTCGCTTACGCCGTGCCGCTTGAAATAGCGGATTGCACTGCCGAACTTGGCCAGGCCCAACCAACGGAAATGATCGCACGCTTGGGCCAAGGCCGGATCGGCATGGCCGATGACCCCCTGGCAATAGATTTCGCATCCTTGCCGGCGAAGGGCCTCGGCGATAACCAGCGGATATCGCCCCCAGCCGGCCAGAATTCCCACGCGATGCGGTTTCATTGGAGTTTTCAGTTATCAGCTATCAGTTTTCAGTTATAAGTTGTAAGTTTTCAGTTTGCCTACAGCCACAGCCTATAGTCTACTGCATCACGCCACGGCGCGGTTCTCGTGGCGATTGTTTTCCGCGTCGGAATCCGGGCAGTCGCCGTTGGTCAATGGCCCGTCGGCGATTCCGGCCTGGGCGGCGAGTTTATCCACGATCCGCCGCAACTTTTTGAGTTCGTGCCGCATTTCGGGCAGCTTGCTGAAGGCGGCCTGCTTGAGTTTTTGCTCGCGTTCGGGAGTGGCGGGAATGCCGATCATCCTCGCACCCTCGGGCACGTCGTTGGTCACGCCGGCCATGGCCCCCAGAACCGCACGATGGCCGATGTGCACGTGATCGCGCACGCCCACCTGGCCGGCCATCACCACGTAATCGCCGGTGGTCGTACTGCCGGCTACGCCCACCTGCGAGCAGAGCATATTGTGCCGGCCGATGCGGCAGTTGTGGGCGACCATCACCAGGTCGTCGATTTTCGTGCCCTCGCCTATGATCGTGGGTCCGTAAGTGCCCCGGTCGATGGTCGAGCCCGCGCCTATTTCAACGTCAGCGCCCAAGATCACATTTCCCAGTTGGGCGGAGAGCACATGCCGACCGTCGGCAAAACCGTAGCCGAATCCAAAAGCCCCTAACACGGCATTGGCATGGATCACGCAGCGCGGCCCGATGATGGTGTCCTCGTACAACACGGCGTTGGGAAAAATGGTTACATCCTCGCCGATCTGCGAGCCGGCCATGACGTGAACTCCGCAGTGGATCGTCGAACCGGCGGCGATAATCACGTCGTTGCCCACTGTGGCGTAGGGGTGGACGTCGACGTTCTCGCCGATCCGGGCCGTGGGGCTGATTACGGCCAGGGGACTGATGCCGATCCGCCTGGTGCGCCGCTGGGGGTGGAAATGAAGCACTACGATGGCAAATGCCCGATGCACGTCGTCGACCAGGATGGCGGGAAAGTCCTGGCAAGAATAATCTTTGGGGGCGATTACCGCGGCGGCCCTGCACTGCTGCAAGAGGTGATTTTTTCCGTCGCCGTCGATGAGTGTAATTTGACCCGGCTCGGCATCGCGCAAGGAGGCCGCCCCTTGGATCAAAATATTTTCATCGCCCAGAAGCCGACCCTCGACCAGTGCCGCCAGTTCGCCAAGAGTAGCCTGCATGATGCGGATTCCTTTCCATCAGGCCCTAGTCTGACCCTCCGACAGAAGGGGTTGATAACTAGAAGCAAAGCAATCTACCAAACCCCAGCCGAGCGGACAAGGGCATTTATATGGATGTGTGAGTTGGGGGCGGCTGGGAGAATTGGGAGTTGGATGGTGACTGTCGTGCCGCTGCCGATGGTTATCCCCCGTCTGCTGTCCGCTGTTCCTGTCCGCGGTTGCCCAAGTGTCGCAATTCCAAGTAAAGAAGGACGCCCGTCAGCAGAGAGGAACTCAGGTCGGCCGTGGGAATCGCGGCCCAGACGCCGTTTAAGCCAAAGAAATTGGGCAAGATTAAAACGGCGGGAATCAAGAACAGTATTTGCCGAGAAAGGCTGACCAGCATCGACTCGCGCGGTTTTCCCACCGCTATAAAATATCCCGTGCTAACCACCTGAAAGCCAACCAGGGGCATCATGACCACGCAAATCCGCATGGCATGTACGGTCAACGCCTGCAAGGTTGCATCTCCGGGATTGAAGAGCCGGATGACCTGCGAGGGGGCTAGCATCATGACAAAAAAACCGAGTAGAGCAATGGCCGAGGCGGCCTGCGCCGCGGTTTTCAGGGCCTTTCTGACGCGGTCGAACTCGCCCGCCCCGTAGTTGTAGCCCATTATCGGTTGGGCACCCTGATTGATTCCGAACATGGGCATGAAAAACATCATCACCACGGCCCAGATGATGCCCCAGGCCGCGATTGCTTCGTCGCCACCGTATTTGTACAGTTGGCGGTTCAAAATACTCTGCATCACCGAGGCGGATATTTGTATGGCAAAGGGCGAGGAACCAATGACCATGATCTGGGCGCAGACCGATTTTTTCAGGCGCAAGTTTTTCCAATGGATCTTCAAAAGACTTCCGCCGCTCAGAAAATAGGCAATCACCCAAACGGCCGAAACCCCTTGCGAGATCACGGTCGCCAGCCCTGCCCCGCGCATGCCCCAGCCAAAGCCGAAAATGAAAATCGGGGCCAGAATTACATTCAACAATACTCCAATGAGCAGGGTGAACATGGCGATTCGCGGATTTCCCTCGCCGCGTATGGGGGCGTTTAGTCCGTAACCGACCATCTGAAAAATCGTGCCCAGGGCGATGATCTGCATATAATCGTGGGCATAAGGCAAAACAACCTCACTAGCCCCGAATAAAATCAGCAGCCGATCCAAGAATAGCAATCCGGCGGCGGTGACCCAGACCGAAGCCACGACGAGCAGCACCGCGGCGTTGCCTAAAACCAGTTCGGCATCGGCCTTTTTTTGTTCGCCCAGGCGGATGGAGATTAGCGCGGTAGCACCAAGCCCGATTAACAGGGCAAATGCCATGATGTCGAGCATGAAGGGAAAGCAAACCGTGATTCCGGCGATTCCCTCCGATTCCAGGGCCCAGCCGATGAAAATCCGATCCACCACGTAATACATCGCCTGGGCCAGCAGCCCGACAATGGCCGGAATGGAAAACGACGCCAGCAATCGGATGATGTTTCCCTCGCCTAATTTTTGCGATCGATCCATGGACATTCGTTGCGCATCCGTTTGTGGTCGAGGGAAAAGACTGGATTGTAGGTAATGTTACCGTGAAAATAAAGCCTTACCAACTTCCCCATCTTCGCCAGCCTTCTCTTTTTGTGGTTTTTCAAGGAATAATGCTCATATAGACAAGGAAAGGTTATCTTGATATTCTTCCGCTCCCTTTGAAGGCAATAAGAAATTATAAGGAGACGGAAGTCATGAATTTTTTCACCTGGATTCGCGATGGAGTGCGTTCGGCAGTGCTCTTGGGAGTCTCCGACGCGGTGAACGACATCGGCACGCCCGCCCAAGGCGAGGACATAGGCCGCCGCTTGTTGGAACAAGTTCGCAACAGCCCGACGGCGCTGACGAACGAAACGGCATCAACGCCCGATCGTCAGGCGCGCAAAAAGCTCGGCCGCTCCCTGGAGCAGATTCAAACCGCTTCGGCCAAGGCAAGTTAATCAAAGGATGAAGGATGAGGGATGAAGGATGAAGGATGAAAGTAGAAAACACTAAACGTTAGATGGATATAATCGCGAAACCGCAAGCGGTCTCGTTGTTTATTTATCCTTCATCCCTCCTCCTTCATCCTTTCCTACAATCTTTCTTCGGCTTCCACAATCAACTGGTGGGCCGTTTTAGCATCCTGTGCCTGGTGCAATTCGTTCAAAAAGCCGGGTATTGTCAGCAGGCGGCTCAGTCGGGCAAGGGTGTGCAGATGGCTGCGGTCGTCGGTGGAACAGATCAGGAAAAAAACATCGGTCAAAGGACAATCGCTGCCAAAGGGTATGCCGCTTAAAGTGCAACCCAGGGCCAAAAACGGTTGGGCGAGTATATTGGGCATCGGCCGGCGGGGATGCATCAAGGCCACGCCGTTTTCCAAGGCCGTGGGGTGCATTTCTTCGCGCGATCGGACGGCGTCGGCCATGGCCTTCGGATCCCACAGCCACGTGGTGCCGGCCGCCAGATTTACCATCCCGTCGATTACGGCGCTTCGCGTTCTGGCGTGCAAGGGGATGGCAATGGCTTCCACGGGCACCAATTCGGAAATGCGGATTTCCCCCTCATTCTCCAGCGGCGCGGATCGCTGCAATACGCTTTCCACCCGGACCAATTCCTCTTCGTCCGACAGTCCGATGCGGTTTTCGAACCAATGATGGATGTCGGGCTTGGCGAACTTCCACTCGCCGCCGATCTTCCGTCCCGGCAAATGACCGCGCTCCGCCAGCTTGATCACCTGCTGAGGCGTAAGGTGCAAGAATCGCGATAGAGATTCAACGTCGAAATCACTGTAGGGCATTGGTTTTATATCCTTCAAAACACCAACAATCTTCGCCTAAAATACCGATTTTGTCCAGTCCAAACAATGTCATGAATAAATTTCCGCCTTGACAGAATCCCGAAAATCGAGACAATCCCGCCGATGAACACGGCAGGATGCCGTAGCTCCAAATCAGCCATCGCAACTTATCTGCTGGGCTATTTGGAGGGAATGTGAAGGTCTAATTCCCTTGGCAAGGAGGCCTTGGGTCATGCACGTCTGTCCCGGTCCGGGCCATCCCGGCGATAAACTCAAAATTATCGGCGTGACGGGAGTCAACGGTAAAACGACTACCAGTTGCCTGATTGCCGGCGTGCTGGCTCATGCAGGCCATAAAGTCGGGCTGTTGAGCACGCTGGGATATTTTGACGGCGAAGACGTGGAGTATGCCGCCGAAGCAGCGCCACCGCCGGATCGATTGGCGGCCTTGCTCGCCCGAATGATGCAAAACGGCTGCTCGCACGCGGTGATGGAGGTATCCAACCGTGTATTGGAGCAGTCGCGCATGGCCGGAGTATGTTACGACGCCGCCTGCGTGACGAACTTCACCCGCGACCACCTTGGCGACAATATAATAACCAAAGACTATCGGCCGGCCTATTCGCGCTTGTTCGATCAGCTTTGCGGCGAGGCGCTGGTGGTCCTCAATGCCGACGATCCGATCGCGGCCGGATATTTACGGCGGATCGACGGTCCGGCACTTTCGGTCGGCATTCGCCGAGCGGCCGAAATCACCGGCACGCCCGTCGAACAATTCCCCAGCGAGCAGACTTTCCTAATCACCGCCGGCAGCGATACCATGCCGGTGCGAACGCAGATGATCGGCAGGCATCATATTTACAACTGCCTGACGGCCACGGCGGTCGGGCTGGCTTACGGCGTCGAGTTGCCGCGGATTGTCCGCACCCTGGAGGCGGCGCGGCACGTGCCCGGCCGGCTGGAGCGAATCGAATGCGGCCAGCCGTTTAGCGTATTTGTCGACTTCGCCCATACGCCCGACGCATTGGCCGGATGTTTGCAAACCCTCAAAACCGTGACCCAAGGCCGGCTGATTTGCGTGCTCGGTACAGGCGGCGACGGAGATGAATCGAAGCGTCCGCTAATGGGCAGAATAGCGGAACGGGACGCCGATACGGCCATCATTACAAGCGCCGATCCACCGACAGAAAAACAGGAGGCGATTATCCAGGATCTGCTTAGCGGGTTCCAACACCCGGATGATGCGGAAGTGATTCCCCAGCGCCGAAAGGCAATTCATCGCGCCTTGTCGTTGGCCCAAAAAGTCGATTGCGTGCTGATTGCCGGAATAGGTTATGAAACTATGCAAATTGAGGATGAAGAAATCCTTTCGCCCGACGACCGCCAAATCGCCTGCGATTGGCTGTATGAAGTGCAACCGTATGCCAAAGGATGAAGGATGAGGGATGAAGGATGAAAACAGCGGATAGCGGATAATTAGGGGTGGGGTGGGCAGTTCACTGCCCACTGATAACTGAAAACTGATTATTGATTACTGAAAACTGATTACTGAAAACTGATTACTGAAAACTGATTACTGAAAACTGATTACTGACAACTGAAAACAAACCAATGATGTGACTCCGCCGAATGTGTTGGATTTGCGGGAATCCGGCGCAGCCCTTCCCTCCTTGGGTAGGAGCACATACTTGCCTTAATGCGGTTACTGGGTCGACCGCTTAGGGCAAGTGCTTCGCGGTGGAGTCTTTGACTGGGCGCCGGGGCGGCGCAAGTTACGCCGTCCCGGCCGCTCAGGGATCTTACCTTCCAAGCAGCCCCTCCACGTCTTGGAGCAAATTGCCCAGGTCCTCATCAATGATTCCCCATACAATCCTGTCGTCAATGCTGTCGTAGCCGTGGGCGAGGATATTCCTGAATGACACTATGCTGCGGTGTTCCCTTAATTTCTCAAGTGTAATTGGATCTTCAGTCTTGATTCGATTGAGAGCTTCCCCAATAATTTCAAATTTCCGCTCGACCCCGCTTCGGAGCAGTTCATCTTGTCTGTAATCGTCAAATGTTTTGCCGCGGACAAACTGGAAAATTGCCAAAGCAGCTTCCCTAATGTCATGCAGAAGCTTGAGAATATCATCCTTCATATATGTTCACCTTTTCCTTAAGCACTCTTTGGCGGAAAAAAGGATTTTTGAGACTGTTCATCGTAAGCAGGTCGATCTCACGTCCCAGGGCATCTTCAAGATAATGGAGCAAGCCAAAAAACCTCTTTGAGAGGTGTAGATCAGGTTCTTCAAATTCGACTAGAAGATCAACATCGCTTTCGGAGGAACCTGTATGGCGTGCGAGTGATCCAAAAAGATCCAGCCTCTTAACTCTGAATTCATGACACGCCGACACTGCAACCTTCCTAATCTCTTCTAAAGTCATTTGCGCCTCCTTAGTTTCGTTCCCAGAGAAGTTTACCAATGGATTTGAACTTATTGATTGTTAATGCACCTCTCTCGTTTCGGGCTTTGGAGCCGGGTATTTGAATCGCTTGAGAGATCACTGATCTATCAGCTTCGTATATTTTAGTGGGCTCAAGATACTCATTGAGCAGAACAAGCAAGACTTTGTCCCATTCCTTTTCCAACTGGATCGAGCCAATTCTCTGGCCTGGCTTTGGATTTTCAGCAAGACATCGAGATTTGATCTGTATTCTCTGAATGGTGTCGTCTTGTCTACGGAATGCGTCGAAGCCAGACTGGCGTACTTGAGCTAGTTCTAAACTAAGTAATATGGCCGCCTCAACTTCGCCCACTTCGCCAGTGATGCCGAGAGGCTGACCTGTCAAGTGCTTGTATTTTTTTGCTATGGTTTTGGCCTCATCCAGGAGGGCCTTGACCGCTGTTAGGTTGAGTGTTGGTGGTATATTATTCATTTGTCTTTCCGGTCTTTTTTGTGCATTCTTAACACCAATTGAGTCTAGCAGCCTTCATGGCGCTCGTCAATTATTGTGACGGCATAGATATTTCCGTTAATTAATGTATGATTTTAATTTGCCTTCGATACATTTCCCGGAAATCAACGCCTTAAAAATATTATGCTCCGCTGGCGGCTACTTTTTGGAACCTTGATCATTGCGGCCCTGGCCGGGTTGTGCTGGCTGGACCATGTCGCCCGGCTTCCGGGCACGTGGCTTATGCCACTGGCCGCGATTTTTGTTATTTTTGCCGCGTCGGAAGTGATGCAACTTTCGGCGGCCGGCGGCGCGCAGCCCAGGGCCTGGGTGGTTTATGGCGGCAGCGTGTTGATCCTGCTTTCCAATTGGATCCCCGTCATTCTGGCCAAGTGGAATCTTTGGCAGTGGTCGGGCGAAGGTTGTTTGTCATGGCAGCAATCGCTGGCGCTTGTTTCCTGGCCGGCGGCGGCATTGATGATTTGCACGCTGGTCCTGTTTATCAATGAAATGTGTCTTTTCCAAAAGCCGGGCAGGGCGATTGCCAATATGGCCGCCTCGGCATTTGCCCTGATCTATGTGGGCTTGCTCATGAGTTTTCTCGTCCAATTGCGATTGGCCTGGGGCGTCGGCGCGTTGGTTTCGTTGATAATCATAGTGAAGATGGGTGATACCGGTGCGTACCTGGTCGGCCGATTGATGGGCCGGCACAAGATGACGCCCGTCCTGAGTCCGGGCAAAACCGTGGAAGGGGCCGTGGGGGCGATTTTCTTCGCCTGCCTTGGGGCCTGGCTGAGTTGGCACTTCCTATTGCCTTACATGAACACTGCTTGCACCGCGTCTGGATCGAGTTGGGCATGGATTCTGTACGGCATTTTACTAGGCATAGCCGGTATTTTGGGCGATCTGGCGGAATCGCTGCTCAAACGCGATGCAGGGCGTAAAGATTCCAGCACCTGGTTGCCGGGGTTCGGGGGGGTGTTGGATGTCCTGGATTCGCTTCTTTTTGCCGCCCCGGTGGGGTGGGCCTTTTGGATGATGCAATCGGCCGGCTGAAAATCCTGCAAATTCCCTTGCCGTGAAAGTGATCTTCTCCCATTTATTTTTCCGTGGAAAACCGGACAGGGGGGACTAGTCAATCAGCTCCTCGATTGTTATCATTAAGTTTGTTTGGTAAGTGTTTTTTTGTTTGCCAACGGCTTGTCTTAATCCATAATTCATCGATACGTTTCTACAATCCTGGCTATTGGCGAAGGTAAGTAATGCGGTAAATGTGCATTATTGCGTATAGGTCGCCGGATATACATTCTTAGGAGCTTGTCATACGCGGATAGGATCCGGCATCGAGTAAAAGGATTCCCTTGGTTTTTCTTTGGCCGGCAAAGGGGGTCGTGCGATGTCGATCGAAGTGACATGCCCTAAAGGGCATAAGTTAAAAGTTAAAAACTCCATGGCTGGAAAAACGGGCTTGTGCCCTTTGTGCGCGGGGCAAGTCTATGTTTATGTCCCTATTCCCGTTGCGGCAAAACAATCATTATCCGAAGAAGTAATATTGGATTACATCGGACCTTCCCAGCCGTCTCCCAGCAGTGTCGGCATGAGCGGAATAGACCTGGAGGAGGGCAGGCCCCATCGGCCTGACAAAGCCCATCACGAAACCCCTTGGAAATGCTGTGTAAAATGCAATAAGGACATTCCTTCTCAAACCCATATATGCCCTTATTGCCACACTTACCTTGCCGATATAGCCGGTTATTGAGGGATGCCCCCCTCCTCTTTATCGATGGGTTATTTGGTTTAGAATGCAGAAACCGCTGTCCAATACCTCTTTATTGGGGGTTCCTTTACAACAAACAGTGGTAATGCGTTGCATCCGAGTTTGAATAAAGCTTATACTAATTAAAGATGAGTGAAACAACTATATCGGTCGTTAGTTCCGAGTCGCTGCTGACCCTGTTTGGTGCGCGCGATCAACACGTACGGAAAATCCGGGACGCGCTGGGGGTTAATATTACGGTCCAAGACGGTCTCGTTCAAATCGACGGTCCGCCGGAGGCGGTCGCCTCGGCCACCGAGGTTTTGGAGCGGCTTGCGGCCCATGCCAACCGGCACGGGTCATTGGCATCGGAGGACGTGTCTCTGGTCTTAAGTGCGGTGCTAAACGGTCAAATGCCGTCGGAGACCCCGCCCATCGAAGTCTTCAAGCCCGGGCGGCAGATTCACCCCAAGTCGCCCGGCCAAGCCCGATATGTCGATGCCATTCGCCAAAACGATATTGTATTTTGTTACGGGCCGGCTGGAACGGGCAAGACCTATCTGGCGGTGGCCATGGCAGCCTCGGCCTTGAAAAAGGAATCTGTCCGCAAGATTGTGCTGGTGCGTCCGGCGGTCGAAGCCGGCGAAAGTCTGGGCTATTTGCCGGGCGACTTGCAGGCCAAGATCAATCCTTATCTGCGCCCCCTGATGGACGCCCTGCACGAGATGATCGACCACGACCTTATCAAGCGCTATACCGAGGAAGATTTAATCGAAGTGATACCCCTGGCCTACATGCGCGGGCGCACGCTGAACGAGGCCTTTATCATCCTCGACGAAGCGCAAAACACCACGGTTTTGCAGATGAAGATGTTTTTGACGCGTATGGGCGCCGGCTCGAAAATCGTGGTCTCCGGCGACATTACGCAAATCGATCTGCCTCCCCATACCCGCAGCGGCCTGATCGACGCTTTGGCGCGGCTGCAGGGGATAAAGGGAATCGTCGCGGTATCGTTGAGTTCCGCGGATATCGTCAGGCACCCGCTGGTGCAGCGGATTGTCGACGCCTACGACGAACATTCCCAGAAGCGTCGCTGATGAATGACTTTTAAACATGCCTTTCGGTAATCCAATACGCACGCGATCGGAGCGGGTAGCCGCCCTGGAATTGCCTCCGGGAACCTGGGAGCGGGTGTGGGCGATTTTGCGCGGCCGAGATATTCTTGTCCGCATCGGCCTCATCCTGCTGGCCTCCGTGGCAATGTGCTTTGTGATCGAGGCCTGGAATCCGCCTTTTAAATATCGCACCGGATATACCCCTTCGCACAATATCGTAGCACGCGCGCCGTTTACCAATCCGAATCCCGAGGCCACCAAGGTGGCTCAACTCCGCGCCCGCAGCCAGGTGCGGTACGTGTACGTGCAAGATGCCGCGCCGCTTCAGCAGCTTCGGGCCAGATTGCGCAATACGATTCTGGAACTCACGGCCGCGGCCGCGCTGAAGGACGTGGATCCGCAAATTTGGTACAAATTCCAATTGCCCGCTCCCGCCGCGGAAACGCAACGCACGGAAAAAACACCCGAAGATCAGTTCCAGGAGTTTCGCACTGCTTTCGCAGGCACGGAAAAAATTGAACGTCTGGAACAGATCCTGTCGGTCGTCTTGGATCCATACGAACAACGCGGTTTGATCGATAAACTGCCCCAGGAGCCGGGCGAGGGAAATCAGGACGAAATTCGCGTGTACCCGCTGGGGAAGCCCGAGCCGCCGAAAACCTTCAAAGTAGCCGACGTGTTGCTGGGCGACGGCACGGTGATCCGCGACAACCTGCGCAATCATCTCGATAATAAAGATATAGCCGATCGATTATTCGCCTGGCTCCGACCTCAACTTGTTCCCACTCTTAAAATCGACATGGAGGAAACCGAGCGGGCGATCAAAAAAGCCGTCGGCGACGTGGCCCCCGCGATGGATCCGTACCTTGCCGGCGCCACCCTGGCCGAGGCCGACAAACCCCTGGAACCCGATCAAATTCATTTACTCAGGCTCGAATACGCTTCCATGATGGCCGAGCGGCCGATGTATCATAAAATCATGCGGGCCGTCGCCATGACGATTATGATTTTCACGGCCTTCGTGCTCTGTGGCATCTATATGCGATACCGGCAGGGAGGGCCATTGTCCGGACTACCCCAGCAGATTGTCATGCTCTTAATCGCGGTCGGAACCGTGGCCTTGGCCCGCTGGATTTCCACCGACCGCTGGCGTGGAGAAATCCTCCCGCTTTTGTTGTTCGGCATGACCACGGCTATCGTTTATCGGCCGGTTTTCGCCCTGCTTTTGACCGGCCTGTTATCGTTGATAATTGTGATGGCCCTGGGTCAAGGTCTGCCCGAATTGATCTTGTTAATGGGCGTGGCCACCACGGCCATCCTGAATTTGGGCCGCATCCGCTCGCGCAGCAAATTGATCTTCGTGGGTCTGTTCGCCGGCGTAGTGGCTTTCCTGTTGAGCATCGGCCTGAGTTTGATCGACGACCAGCCTTTCGATTTTATCTTGCTGATGCATTCCGCGATCGTGGGCCTTTGGACGCTTACCGCGGGATTCGTGATGACCGGCCTTCTGCCCTTTATCGAACACATGTTCGGGATCCTCACCGATCTCAGCCTGCTGGAACTGGGCGACGTGTCGCACCCGCTCTTGCAGGAAATGGTCCGCCGCGCTCCGAGCACCTACAACCATTCCGTCACCGTTGGTTCGATAGCCGAGGCCGCCGCCGATACCATCGGCGCCCGGGGCCTGCTCTGCCGGGTGGGGGCTTATTTCCACGACATCGGAAAAATGCTCAAGCCCGGCTATTTTATCGAAAATCAAGGCCCCGACGAGGATAACCGCCACGAATCGCTGGTCCCGGCCATGAGCACCCTGGTGATCATCGCTCATATCAAGGACGGGTCCGACCTGGCGCGACAACATCACCTGCCGCAACCCATCATCGACATGATCGCTCAGCATCACGGCACCCAGCTCGTTGAATATTTCTTCGATCGCGCCCAGCAACAATCCGATCCCCAAAACGGCGAAGTGGATGAGAGCAATTACCGCTATCCCGGCCCCAAACCGCAAACCAAGGAAGCGGCCGTTTTGATGCTGGCCGACGCCGTGGAAAGCGCCAGCCGCACGCTGGTCGACCCCGCCCCGGCGCGGATCGAAAGCCTGGTCCGCGAACTAGCCGAACACCGGCTCGACGACGGACAGTTCGACGAAAGCGGACTGACGCTCCGCGAACTGCGGGCCATCGAACGCAGCCTGGTCATGTCGCTCACCTCCATCTACCACGGACGAATAAAATATCCAGAACAAAAAACGGCGTAAGGGGTGGGCAATTTATTGCCCACTTTCTTCACACAAGTGCGCTTTATATAATAATTTTCTTTATCAAGTGGGCAATAAATTGCCCACCCCTATTCGCTGCCTGCTCCATTGTTATCCATCACCGTTACCAACGCCCAATCGCAATTGCCCGTCGATAAAAACAGGCTGCGCCGGGCCGTGCGCATAATTTTGGAGGACGAGTCGATCGAACGGGCGAAGATCGACGTGGCAGTGGTGGACGATCTCACGATCGCCGAACTGCACCAAAGATATTTGAACGATCCCGACGCGACCGACGTGCTGAGTTTCGTGCTGGAACAAACGTCAAAGTATTTAGAGGGCGAGATCGTCGTCAGCGCCGACACCGCCGCCGCCTCGGCCCCGAATTACAACTGGACTGCCGCGAATGAACTTTTGCTTTATGTCATCCACGGCGCCTTGCACCTGGTCGGATACGACGACACCGCGACCAAAAAAAGATCAATAATGCGGGAAAAGGAAGGGGAATATCTCGCCCGCTTCGGACTGCATTATCACATATAGATTTATTGATCCCCAATATTTTTAATCGTTAAACAGGATAACTCATTATGAACAAGCGAATATGCGGCATGATGGGACTGCTGGCGATGACTTTAACGGTTGCCTGGGGGCAGACGTCCCAGCCTGAGGACAATGCACTCCTGGAAGAGAAACTCGGGGCAATTCCACCGACAATTGTGGACGTAGTTTTTAGCAAGGATGGTTGCCACGTCGCATTTGTGTTCGAACGGAATAAGAAGTCCCTCGTGATGGTGGACGGTCGGGAGGGGACTGAGTATGAGGAGATCGGCAAAGGATCGCTGGTTTTCAGCCCCGGTGTAGATCATTCGGCCTACGTGGCAATAAATTGCATAAATATGTTCTTGGTAGCGGACGGCCGGGAAGGATCCCAGTATGACGTGATATCCGAAGGCTAACCGGTTTTTAG
>JBEKGL010000004.1:0-21580 GCA_050012815.1 Thermoguttaceae bacterium | reverse complement strand
GGTAAGTCTGCGCGGCGAACGCATGCCGGCCAAGAGCACGTATTTCTATCCCAAACTGCTGAGCGGGCTGGTGCTGAATCCGCTGGAATAGCCGGTTGAATATAGCGGTTTCACGTGGAACCGCCAATAAAGCACTTCTCGGAGCCGAGCCGTGTCGGCCCGGAAAAACCGGGGCGACACGCACCGGCTCTGACTTTTCTGTGGTGTTGATGGGAACGCTACTTGTCCCGTCAAACAGATTGGCGGATAATGTTAGTCATGCTTGATGCCGATTCCCAACCCTCCGGTGCTTCAATTCCGGGCAAATTGCCCGATGCTTTTCTGCCAATTCCCGGGGCTTATGTAGACTCTGACGATCCCCGCCGATCAAAGCCGGAATATCTACAACCGCCGCGCCTGGGCATAATTCACCTGCTCGCTTGGACGACCGTGGCAGCCGTGTTCTTCAAGATCAGTATGGCTCTTCGACCCGATAAGCCGGTCGAGATGAATTATGATTTGTGGATATGGATGTTCAAAGTGATTCTTAATTCAGCAGCTATCACAGGCGCTGGAATAGTGTTGGTCACGAAATACCACGAGGCAAACGGGCGTTTTCAACCGGGCCACTTATTGCTCTTCTTTTCCAGTTTGGCAACACTTGCGAATCTGGTCTTATCCAGATTTGTAGATCTGCTGGAGATTTCCGTTGACGGTAATTTTCTCGTGTTATTTCCGTTGATTGTAATTGTTTTATTTTGGTTCGCTACAAAAATCACCGAGCAAGGCCGTTGGAAAAATATGTTTAGTTTTTTGGGTTGGATGTATCTCATATCCGGAATCGTTTTGTTTTTTACCCTCGCCAATATCCGTTCTCCGTATTTGCGTTCGTTATTCCAATTTTTTCCATTCCTTCAAATTCATCTCTTATTATTATTCCCAATCGCCATATTGGTTATTACCGCAATTCTCGATCTCATCCACGGGCCGAAACGCGATTGGCTACATTGGCTAGGGGTCTGCGAAATTTTATCATGTGCAATTTGCGCATTAATCCCATTACTTCTATACGGTTTCTTGAAATAATGGCGAATTGGCCGTTTCACGTGGAACGGGTAATTTACATTGGATGTGTCACGTGAAACTCATAAACGCCAAAATCTTGTCTAGATGATACCTGTTAAGGCAAATGTCAGATAGAAGCGGTTTGACATTGCTTCATTCGCATGGCAAATTCTTCCGCATAACGGGGCCAATCATGGAGTGTCGCCGGATCGAAGTCGGCGCCGTTCGGACAAACCAGAGTATGTACTTCGGGATCGATCCGCACTTGATTGAACAGAGAGATATCCTGCAACGGCCCGAAAAGATCGCCGAACAATACCGGCGAAAAATCGATGGTTTGCTCGGTGGCGTCTTCAAATCGCACCAATAAGGAAAAAGGCCCAATGATCTGAAAAGCAACCACTTTATGTATGCTATGCTCCATTGTATTTTTTCTCCCAAACCCCCCGTGTATTCACGGGGGGCTAAATACTTTGGCCTTACACGCCGGAAAAGGCTTTCAGGTCCACTTCCATTGCTTTCAGGCGTTTGGCTTGGGCGGATTTGATGGAGTCGAGGTTGGCGGAGGCTTCGGGCGGGTCGAAGGCGAACATGTAGAATTTCACCTTGGGTTCGGTGCCCGAGGGGCGGACGGCAACGTAATTGCCGCCTTCCAGATCCAGGATCACCAGGTCGCCCTTTGGGCCGTCCAGGCGTTTGGATGCCCCGTCCGGCTTGATAATCTTGCGAGTGAGATAATCGCGGGATTGGATAAGATTCAACCCGGCGATGCTCTTTGGCGTCGATCCGCGGAATTTGGCCATCAAGGCGGCCATGTCTTCCATGCCCTTTTCGCCGGGCATTTGCACGTTCAGTTGGCTTTCTGAGTGGCAGCCGTGCAGGCGGAACAGGTCATCGAGCTTTTCGTACAGGGTTTCGCCTTCGGCCTTGGCCCGGGCTGCCAACTCGGCCAAAAGCAGCGAAGCCACGGCGGCATCCTTGTCGCGGGCATGGTCGCCGATCAGGAATCCGTAAGATTCCTCGGCCCCGAGTACGAACCGTTCCGGACCGCGGTAGTCCATTTCGCCGCCGATGTATTTAAATCCCACCAGGAGATTGCCATAGGTATGTATTGCGTAGTGGTCGGCAATACGGCGCATCAACTCGGTTGTCACCAGCGTTTTTACTATGTAATGTCCCGAGGTGAGATGACCGGCCACCTGCATAAAACTGAGCAAAAACTCGGCCAAAAGCGAGCCGATCTGGTTGCCGGTAAGGGTTGCCCAGGGTGCGTCGCGGGCAAGCGATTTGGGCACTGCACAACCCAGCCGGTCGCAGTCGGGGTCGGTGGCAAGGATCAGGTCCGCATGGATTTGTTTTGCCCGATCGATAATCGCATCGAAAACAGCGGCGTTTTCGGGATTGGCAATGTGCTTGGGAACGTTGGGAAAATCGCCGTCGGGCGCGGCATGTGGTGCAAAGACTTCGAGGTCCTTGAAACCGGCCTGTTCCAAGACCGGGCAGACCGCCGAGGCGCCTACTCCATGCAGGGGCGAATAAATGATCTTCAGGTCCCTGGGGCCGGCAATACTCTGTTGCAACACGGCCGAAATATAGGCCGGATCGACTTCCTCTTGGCAATAAATGATCTTGCCGGACGAAAGACCTTCGGCAAAGGCAGTGCGCTGGATAGTGGTAACATTTTGCATACAGCGGATGGAATCCGCATCGTGGGGGGGTAGAAGCTGGCCTCCGGTGGACCAATAAACCTTCACCGCATTATCGGAGGGAGGATTGTGACTGGCGGTAATCATGATGCCGCAATCGCACTTTTTATATCGCACGGCAAAGGACAACTCCGGAGTGCTACGGTAGCCGTCGAGAAAATAGACCGTAAACCCGGCTGCCGCCATGATCTCGGCGCATAGCTCGGCGAAATGCCTGGAGCGATGCCGGGTATCGTAGGCTATGGCACAAGAAAGGGGGGGTGTTTTGACCTGCTGTTTGACGTAGTCGGCAAGTCCCTGGGCGCTTTCGCCAATGGTACGATCGTTAATGGCGTTACAACCGATAGGATACATCCGGCCGCGGCGGCCTCCGGTGCCAAAGGGGATTACGGTCCAAAAAGCATCGTCCAGTTCCTTCCAACGACCGGCCGATATGTCCTGGGCGACTTGGTGGGCGTATTCGGCCAAGTATGGTTCGGTAAGCCATTTATGGATATTTTTAATCGCACCCGGCGAGAGTTTTCCCGCCTGTGCGGCGGCTTCCAATTGTTCAAAAGTAATTTTTGTGTCATTCATGACGAAAATTATTTCCTGCTTCTATTCAAGAGAAAAGGGGGGATGCCCCTTCCACTATTGGGACTGTATGTTTAAAATAATGTTTTATAAAAGGGTGCTATTATACCTACTAAGAGATAAGGGCTAATATGGGTCTCATAATTCTACGTTGTGTTTTCTTGCTCGTGGCGGCCGCTCTGAGCGTTACATTTATAAAATCTGGGGAATTCCCCGTCGATTCGGAGTGGATACCCTGGGTAATCTTTGGCGGAATGATGGTTCTCGCGCTGGGAATTATTGGCTTAGATATTTTACTTCGCAAGAAAAAACTCGACACAATCACAGCCGTGTATTTCGGCATGCTCGTAGGGTTGATAATGACCTATAGCCTAGGTTTGGCATTGGCTCCGACTTTTCAGAGCCTCCCCATAAAAGAACCAGATATTAAGAAACCTATGGAAATGCACAATCTGATACAAAATCAGGTGCAATTGGTGCTGGGGGTTGTGGTTTGCTACGTTTGCGTCAGTTTGTTGATGCAAACCAGGAGTGATTTCCGGTTTATCATCCCCTATGTCGAATTCGCAAAGGACGTAAAAGGGCTTAAACCCTGCATTCTCGATACCAGCGTGGTCATCGACGGGCGGATCGCCGACGTGGTGGAAACCGATATCATCGACGGCAAACTGATCATGCCCAAGTTCGTCATAGGCGAATTGCAGGCCATAGCCGACAGTTCCGATCGGCTCCGCCGCGGTCGAGGCCGGCGCGGTCTGGATATCCTTAACCGTATGCGGGCCAACCCTAACATAGACATGGAAATCTACGACCGGGATTTGCCCGAGTTCGCCGACCAGGCCGTGGACCTGAAACTGATCGCCTTGGCCAAACATTTACAAGGAAAGCTTGTTACCAACGATTACAACCTCAATAAAATCGCCAAGCTGCAAGGCGTGCCGGTGATCAATTTCAATGATCTGGCCAATGCCCTAAAACCGGTCTTTTTACCGGGCGAACACATCGAAGTCCGCATTATCAAGGCCGGCGAAGAACCCGGGCAAGGCGTGGGTTATCTGGAAGACGGGACCATGGTGGTGATCGAAGGCGGCCGGGAGTATATCAACGAAAATATCAATGTCGCGGTTACCAGCGTTCTGCAGACCAGCGCCGGCCGGATGGTGTTTGGACGTTACGAAAACACTCACTAATCGACGTCCTTTTCTGATAGCATCCCCGATTCGATGGGTAGAAGCGGCTCGCTTTATCGGATTATTTCTTTTTTGGCAGAAAAAAATAATCATAGTGAACACAAAAAAGGTTGTATCCGTACAAAGCTACAATTAAAGACATGAATTAACTGGCCGTAAAGTCAACGCATATTATCTATATTCTTCAGTCGCGTAATAATCATAAAATGATTTCAAAAAAACATCATTTGATATGTATTTTTTTTAAAAATATTTACTTGACTTTATTCGTATTTCTGGGATAATTAAGTGTTTTAATTGACGTGCGCCATCCTGCCAATCGGATGGTCCCCATACCCACCTAATCCGACACCAATGGCGCAAAAGGGGACTAGTCCAGCCTTCGCACGCGGCCGTGTCGCTGTGATGTGTTCAGGCGGGCTGGATTGTTATAAAGTTTGGTTTTTCGATGGAGTTTAATTTTCATGCGTAACGTGTTTGAAGCGATTTTGGAGTGCGGTCACGATGAGGACTTTGCGCCGGTGACGACTGTTGGGTTCAATGCCACGGATGCGCCTGCCGGCTCGAAGGCAAAGTTAGACGTGTTAGCGCAACGAGTTTTGCGGGGCGAGCCGTTATGGCACGCTGAAGACAGGTCGGATTACAGCGGCCTGACCGGAGCGGTGCGTCCGCGCAATAAACTCTAAATCGCCTGTGTAATTTAGCATGCCCTTTTAAGAGGGCCCGCTAAAACCGTCGATTCCTAAACCAAATCAAGTTGCGGATGGCCGGGGAAGAGCATCGGTATGCCGGTGCGTTTGCAGTTCTTCGCGCAATACCAGTACGTCCGGCGGGGCCTCGATTCCCAGCCTTACTCTGTCTCCGGATACGCGAATCACCGTTAAAACTATGGAATTACCTAGCTTTATCCGCTCGGTTTCTTTTCGGGAAAGGACCAGCATGTAAACCTCCATATCCGTATGATACTGTATGAATGTATATTATTATAACTTGCGTGTCAAGCCGGTGTTTTAAGCCGTCGGGTGGAGTGATCGAAAGCAATCGGTTATGCGGCGGCGGATTCTAATACCGGAGCTTCTAATAATTGGGTCTTCAGGAAGCGTTCACCTTGTGGACCGTAAAACAGGATTTGATTACGATCAGTTTCCCAAATTGCGGAAAACCGAACCGCGCGGGGGCCATTCAAGCAAAAGTAGATGCCGCATGGTTTGCCTGATCGGATTAGGACTTGTTCCGTCATTTGAAATGCCCCGTTTTGAAGTTGATAATACTCACAGAGGGTGATACTAATATATTCCCGAAGATCGTTCACGTTGTCAATTTGGCATATACGAGTAAACATATCTGGTTATATACTCCTGGATGTATATGGAGACGGAGATAAATATTGGCCTCCAAGCAGGTGAGATAATATAGGTTGAATACCGATACTGGAAGCTATCGGCAAATTGGAGAGATAAATTCGCTTTAGGATTTAAAGCTTTTCAACCTGGAACTTGAGGAAACGACTTAATCCATATTGCTAAGTTGCAAGATGCCAATCGGATACGTTTCCAAAGGCACTAGTGATGCGGCTAAAAAGAACTTTTTATTAAAGTTCAGATGTTGCCTATAAAATTGCCTTTTGCAATGAATATTTACTATTCTTCCTGCTTGGCATAGCTCGAAAAGGCCTCGGCCAACTTGCCAATCTTTTCATCGCCGCGGTGCAGCAGCACACGGTAACGCAAGGTAATAGATTTTCCGGGCTGAATTACACAGTCGCCATTTTTTTTCTTGTCGCCGCTGAAGTCCCGCAATCCAAAGGGATTTGCGGCAAACAGGCCGTAACCGCGGACGTGCCAGTATGTCGGATAGCGAAAACTTTGGGGGTGATTAAGGATGGCGATGCCGAGTATTTGGCCGTCCAGCGGGCCGTGACAATCGACCCAATCGGCAGCCTTACCCCAAGTATCATTATTAAGTTGTCCGTTGCTGTTGACGATTTGCCCGCCCTGTTTGCCGTCCACGCTAAGGGATTCGGCCAAACGCAATCCGAAAGTGCCTTCCTTTGTATCGCCGAACGTTACCGGCTTATCCAAGGCTTTGATAGTAATGTTAAAATCGATCCAGCGGCAATCCGTCTCCGCGCCGAATCGCAAGGAGCGACTATCTTCGCATTGGCGTTGGCCGTCGGACGACAGCCAGTCGTTATTTGTAACGATCAAGCCGGAGTTTCCGCTTTGCAGTTTTACAAATTCGCGAGGTTTGACGGTTCCATTTCCGGTTTTTTCCGTCCAAAAGTCGATGCCATTTACTTTACCGTGGGTAAACCACATCGAGCGATGGTGCGGATGATCGGTTTTCTCGTTTGGATCGTCTTTTTTCATGGGATAGGCCCGGGTCATTGGTTTGCCGGTGGGGCCTATGATGGGCCACAATATAGGCTTTCCCCCGGATTCGACGATGTACTCCGTGAATAGTTGGCCCTCGATCTTGACCACCGCGCCGTTGGGCGATTTTTCGACGGAAACTTGAGCATGGGCTTTGCCCCCAACGGTGAATAATATCAGAGGGAATGAAATCAATAGGGGCAAAACCCGGGACCGATTTGTACAACGCCGCATTAACCGATTCTCCTTTGTCGTTTGGCAAGAAACACAGGCCAAGGGATATTATAACAGAAAGAAAATGAAAACCACTGTTATTTGGCTTGTCGATACTGGTCGAAGGGGACTGCTTTGTAGTCGGTCATCGATTTCCGGGCGCGCTCGGTACGCTCCAAGTCGGCGGGAGCGAGTGTGAGGCTGAGAAGATGTTCGCTACGGACGGTGGCGGGCTGGTTTTTTCCATCCTTGACCACGGTTATAGTTAAGATGACCTCCCGGGCGACGGCCTCGTGCCGGGCCAGGGCTTCGTTTAGCTTCAGCCGGGCGAACGGGGGACGCGATCCGGGAATGAGAATGGCATTAAGACGGACGTACCAATCGGAGAATTCGCGGTACTGGGAGGCGACGGAATTGTCGGCAGTGGTTACAATCGCTTTATAATTCACCAGGTCGCTCGATAGTATCAATTCACGCCGGGCGGGATCGTAACGTTCTTCAAAAACCGGTTCGGCAAGGAATTGCATCAGCGGATCTTGCCCTTTGACGGCCCGATCCTTCATTTTCTGCGTGAAGCCGTCCAAATCCTTGGTGCTTAGCTCGGTGCGAATCCGGCGCGTATCGTCGAGAATGACAAATCGTCCCGCGGTTTTGTCGAATACGATGGTTTCAGCGGGATTTTGCAGAAAATCGTAAACGGTTGCCAGGTGGAATACAGTGCAGCTTAGACTGGTGGGCTGTTTATTACCGCCCGAATAAACGCGATTTTCCACGCGGAAATCCGCGGCGGACGTGACGATGCAAAGGCCTGGCGCGGCTAAAATGAAAAACCATATTCGGAAAAATAGCGGATACATGCCGCAAAGATACCCCAGTCTGGGAAATAGGTAAAGTCGAAAGTTCGTAAAGTTAACAACATGAATAATACTTATGGCGGGGTGAAGGTACTCAAGTAGTTTCCTTGCGGCATACAAATTTTTTTGAGAAGAGTCAGCAGACTCCTGGTAGAGCAAGCGGATTTTTGTTACTGTATGTAATTCTTGATACTAAACTAGGGAGTTGAAGGTTTTACCAAATCGCCTTTTTTGATTTCCGGCATGACAGGCGTCCGGGAAAGAATATGGGGGATTAGCTCAGTTGGGAGAGCGTCTGAATGGCATTCAGAAGGTCGAGGGTTCGAGCCCCTTATCCTCCACACCTTAAAGCCTTACATGACAATGAGTTATGTAAGGCTTATTTTATGCGCCTTACCCGGAAAAAGTGCTTTCCTACCTATTTCCTACCCGGTGAAAAATTATTTTGGGTTCAGTAGGTCGGCACACACAAAACCCGGCCTTGACTGGGGAAGATTGGCCGGGGATAACGGCCACGGCTGCCGTAGGATGCTCATGCGGATCGCCGATCCGCCCAGGCGGCGGTCTCCCGTCGGAGCGTGGGCACGTCGAGTATCTCGAACAAAACGACCTTCAGGGATTACCGTTGGAGCTGGACCATTTTCTAGACTTCCATGCTGCGAGACGAAAACTCATGGCGAGTCGACTCCGTGCTATCGTTGACGCTAAAACACCCACCCCCGGAGTTCAGCCATGAGCCAGCGGTCCGGTAAAGTCGATTCGCAGCAGGTGCCCCGTTCCCGTCCGTCGTTCGCCAGTGAGAACGCGGCCTCTGCGGTCCGGTTAGCGGGCGATGAGAAAGCATTCGTTGCAGGACTTCAAAGCCGGGAATCCGAATCCATCGCTAAGGGACTCGCTTCACTGACATTTCTGGGATCCCAAGGCCG
This sequence comes from Thermoguttaceae bacterium, assembly GCA_050012815.1. GTDB lineage: Bacteria > Planctomycetota > Planctomycetia > Pirellulales > Thermoguttaceae > JBEKIK01. The sequence goes on along the minus strand of JBEKGL010000004.1, from coordinate 12,702 downwards.
TACGCTAAAAAAAGGATCACAAAAGAAGTTCTTGGACTTCACCTGGGAAGTGCTCGTACCGATGCTGCCTACCATCAAGACGCGTTCGGAATTCGACGAGCGACATCGGGCGTGGGTAGAGGCGCTTCGGCGAAAGCTAGTAACGCAAAAGGGACAAGGGGCCAGCTACGGCCAGGGTCAGAAGTCTCTGAACGTCTTCCTGAAGTTTTACGTCGATTGGGCGTCGCGGCCTGATACCGACACGTCTAGCCGGTTGCGTCCGTGGCTCCACTGCCCGCTGGACAAGGTAGTGATGAAGGGTCTGAGCGAGACGTTCCCGGAGGTTTATCGAAGCCGACTTCGACCACTGCACGAAGGATCACCACAGCAGCGGTTCTCGCTCTCGCAAATGAGCGAGGACGCCTATCTCGCATGGCAAGATTGGATTCGTAAACTGAGCCCGCTAAAGCCAGTGCTCGTGGACGTGTCGTGGGCTCTCGAAAGGGCGATGTAAAATCGCCCTACGCACTTCAGAGCCGCTGGTCAAAATCGTTCAAGCCACTACCGAAACCCTGCCCCCTGGCTTCACGGTGCCGCTCAAGGTCGATGTAGGTAGACCGCTCGGTCGGCCAAGTCAAGAAGGGTTGGTTAAATCGGGCGCCCGGAAGGGCGGCCAGGCCAAGCTCTTCCGGTCGAGCCTGATTCCGAAGAAAGGGATGAGTCCTCGGGTTGCTCCCGACAGCGTCATCAATGGGTCGTTTGATGAGACATCCGAGCAAACAGTTGAGTAGATGAGACATGAGCACGGTTTGGTGTCCAAGGACGTCTACAGTCACCTCTCGACTTTGCATCTGTCACTCGCCATGTGGTTCAGGATCATCTGCCGGCAGATCATCTCAGTAACCAGGCTTACTTTGGCCACCAACGCCAATCTGCGCCGGGCAGACTGCGAGCCGGTCGTTTCACCCTGAACGTCGTATCGGAGAGTTTGGTGTTGCGGGGCCAGTTCGACCAGGACGACGACCGATGGGAATCATCGCAGAGTAGAGATCCTTCTATGGTAGATTCGATGGAATAGTCGCCGGCTCGGGGCTCGGAGCAGGTAAGCTCTCCAAAGCCGGGCTCGGTTTGTCTGACGGTGACAAGGCAGTTGGTTCACAACCGTTCAGACGGATCTGCCAGCCGCCTCCGAGGGCTTTGTAAACCTGAATCAGTCCCGTGGCGATTTCACCCTGAGCCTGCGTCAGCACATCCTGCTGCTGCACCAGCGCTTGTTCCAACTGGCTAACGCGGGTGAAATCGATCGAACCCGCCTTGTACTGGGCCAGCACGATTGTGACCGCCTTTTCAGCGTCATTCACACTGGCGGTTTGGAGAATCGTCCGGCGCTGGGCCTTGAGGAAGGTCACCAATCCGTTCTCGACTTCCTGGTTGGCGTTGAGGACCGTCTGCTGGTAGGCCGCCGCCAATTCCTGGAACTTGGCGTCCTGGAGCCGAACGTTGTTCAGGATCCGCCCGTAGTTCAAGACGTTCCACTGAAAGGAAGGGCCCACATTTCCGTTGAGGGCCGACGAGCGGAAGAGGTCGGGAAACTGTTGCGCCGAATATCCGAGCGTGCCGTTGATCGAAATGGCCGGATAGAAGTCAGACTGCGCGACGCCGATCAGTGCGCACTGGGCCGCCGCCAAACGTTCGGCGCGGCGGACGTCGGGGCGGCGGCGCAACAAGTCGGCCGGGATGCCGATAGCCACTTCGGGCGGCGTGGTGGGAATAGGCGCGGGGCCAAGCCTCGTCCGTAACTCCTCCGGCGGCATGCCCAACAAGATGCATAGTTGATTGACCGTTTGCCGGAGGCTGATCTCCAACTCGGGAATCTGGGCCTCGGTTTGCTCCAAGGTGCTTCGCGCCTGGTAGACGTCCAACTCACTGGTCGTGCCGCCTCTGAAGCGCGCTTCGGTAATCGTCAGGGTCTCGCGCTGCAATCGCACGTTGGCCATGGCAAACTCGATTCGCCCCTCGTAAGTGCGCATCTCGACATAGTTCGCGGCGACGTCGCCCAACAAGGTAACCAAGACATCGTCGTAGCCCTCGACCGAGGCATTCAGGTTGGCGGTATCCGACTCGATCGCCCGCCGGAATCGACCCCAGAAGTCGAGTTCCCAGTTGAGGTTGAAGCCGTAATTCCACTGGTTGTAAAACGGCTTGACGATCCCCTGGCCGCTGACGACTTCTCGACTGGCGGCGTTGCGCGAATAGCTTCCGGTGAACGTTTGCGACTGCGGAAAGATTTGTCCGGTGGTGATGCCCAACTGGGCCCGGGCTTCTAACACCCGGCAGCCCGCCTCGCGCAGAGTCAAGTTCTGCCGGTAAGCGCAGCAGATCAGGGCATCGAGTCCAGGGTCGTTGAATACGGTCCACCACTTGCTCAAATCGTCGGCGTCGGTTCGCACGCGTTTGTCGTTGGTGTCGATCCATTCCTGTGCCACGGGCGCGGGGGGCCGACAGTAGTTGGGCCCGACCTTGAATCCGTTTTGGATGTACTCCTTGAAGGAAGTGCATCCGCAAAGTGACGCCGCGAGAATCATCAAACAGGCAAAACAAAGGCCCGAGACCCGGCCAGGCTCCTTGCCAAAGCGGGTGGGCAATTTGCTGAAGTGCAACATGTCCTTGTGGTTGCGACGTCGTGGTATAAGCTGCATATTTGGAAATATCGGCAATTTCGGGAAAACCAGTTCAACCTTAATATCCGGCCCTGACCTCGCTAACCTGATCTTTCCAATTTAACGGGAACTGGGCAATTCCATTCTAATGGCGGTGTCTGTTTAGTACCGCAGGCAGGTTAAACAGTAACGATTAGATAAAAGTGGTTGTCATGCGATCCCGTACCGATTAGATTTACGGTTTGGCCGCCAGCGACTCGCTGCTTTGCAGCACCGACTCGACCCGCCGCCTGGATTTCGTCTCTCAGCGTCCTAGAATTCCTGAGAGAGAGAATCCGAACACCCCCCAGCATTGGAACATGCATTGCTCTGGAATCCGTGGAAGGCGAGCGCGTTGGTTCGCGCTCGTCAGGATGCAAACCTTACTTTCGAGGACATTTACACGTGTGTCGCAGCCCCATTCTTTCGTTGTTCGTATTGACCGGCTCTTTGTTGGCGGCGATTAGCGGTTGCCAACGGCAGACGCCGAAAGTGGCCTCGGCCGAGCCGCCGCCGATTCCCGTCAGTCGCCCGGTCGATCGCGTAGTGACCGACTACGTCGATTTTACCGGCCGGACCAACGCCGTCAACTCGGTGGACATTCGCGCCCGAGTCAGCGGCTATTTGGTGGAGATGCCGTTCAAAGAGGGTGCGGAGGTCAAGGCGGGCGACCTGTTGTTCCTGGTCGATCCCCGACCGTACCAAGCCCAATACGATCAGGCCGAAGGGCAAGTCAACCTTTACAAAGCGCAATTGGAGCTAGCCAAGGCAAACTACGCCCGCGACCAGGAGGTGGCCAAAACGCCCGGGGCGGTTAGCATCCAGCAACTGGACCAAGACAAGGCGGCGGTGGACGAGGCTGATGCGGCGGTCAAGGCCTTCCAGGCGAGCCTGGAAGTCTACAAGCTCAATCTTAGCTTCACGAAAGTCACATCGCCCATCGACGGCCAGGTCAGCCGATATTTCATGACTCTGGGAAATTTGGTTGTTCAAGATCAAACGTTGCTGACGACGGTTGTATCTTTCGACCCGATGTACGTTTATTTTGACATCGACGAAGGAACTGTGTTGCGAGTTCGCAAGGCGATCAACGATGGCGCCATCAAACCATATCAAGAAGGCGGAATTCCGGTCCTCATGGAGTTGCAAGGCGAGGCGGACTTTCCGCACAAGGGAACCGTGGACTTCGTCAATAACCAGGTGAATCCCAATACAGGCAGCCTATCTACGCGGGGCGTGTTTGCAAATCCCAAGCCCGCCGACGGCGTCCGTCTGTTGTCGCCGGGGATGTTCGTGCGGGTCCGGCTGCCGATCGGCCAACCTCATCCGGCCATCCTGGTCATCGATCGGGCCGTGGGAGCAGATCAGGGCTTGAAGTTCGTGTATGTGATCGACTCCGAGAATAAGGTCCAGTACCGCCGCATATCGACCGGTGCGCTCCAAGACGACGGTCTGCGGGTCATCACCGAGGGGTTGAAGCCGAACGAATGGGTTGTGGTCGGCGGGTTGCAGCAAGTCCGCCCACGCACGCAGGTCAAGCCGGAACAGATGCCCATGCCTTCCTTCGGCCAGCCCGACGCCAGCGAGTCACCGGCGGCCGGTCGCAGCGAACAACCTGGTTCAACAGCCGCCCCAACTGCGCCCGCGGCAGGCGACAAGCCCAAGCAATAAGGGGAGGCGGGCATGTCATCGTTTTCGCACTTCTTCATCGATCGCCCCATTTTTGCCACGGTGGTCTCGGTGGTCATCACTCTGACCGGCGCGATCGCCCTGATATGGCTGCCGATCGCGCAGTATCCCCAGATCACACCGCCGGCGATCTCAGTTTCCATTAACTATCCTGGCGCCAGCGCCCAGGTTGTGGCCGACACCGTTGCCGCACCGATCGAGCAGCAGGTCAACGGCGTCGAAGGCATGTTGTACATGTCCTCGCAGATGGGCAACGACGGTTCGTATTCGCTTACCGTCACCTTCGACGTGGGCACCAACTTGAACACGGCCCTGGTCATGGTGCAGAACCGCGTGGCACTGGCCATGCCGATCTTGCCCACCCCGGTTCAGAACCAGGGAATCACGATCCGCAAGCGGACTCCCGATATCTTGATGATCGTGAACCTGTTCTCTCTTAGCGGCCGTTACGACGACGTCTACCTGAGCAACTATGCCATGATCAACGTCCGCGACGAACTGCTGCGGGTGGACGGCGTGTCGGACGTCAATATCTTCGGCCAGCGCGACTACAGCATTCGCATTTGGCTTGATCCGCAGAAGATGGCGTCGTACGGCATTAACGCCGGCGACGTAGCCGACGCGATTCGCCGTGAGAATCTCGACTTGCCGGCGGGGCGGATCGGTCAGCCGCCGATTGCCCCCGGCCAGCCGTTCGACGTCCCTATCGACACCCTGGGCCGGCTGGCGACTCCCGAGCAGTTCGCCGACATCATCGTCAAGGTCGATCAGGGCATTCCCGCTACTGCTGCCGCCGCAGCCGTGGCGTCGGCGCCGGTAAGTTCCGGATTGCCTGCCCCCGGGCTCGCCAATCCGCTCCAGGGAAACTCGGTTGTAAGCGGCGTGCAGAGCATTTCAAAGTCACTCCGAAATCCGTCTGCCAGCACCGTCACGCCGCCTACGGCCACAACGAACAACAGCGCGGCCGGCAGCGGCGCCACGGGCGGCGGGTCGACCGGCGGCGGAGCGACGTCCAGCGGCGGCGGCACCACCGGCGGCGCCGCAAATGCCGGCGGCGGGACGGTAAGCGGCGGCACGAACGGCGCCGCCTCGGGTGGAACAATCGCCGATGAGAACTTGGGCAACGCAACGGCCGGCGAGATTGCCGGTTTGTCGATCAACAGCGCCGGCAACGGAAACGCAGCGACCGGTGGCGCAGTGGCGAGCACGACCCTGAGCGGCGCACCGCGCAGGCCGTCGGCCAGCTTCGTTCGGTTGCGCGACGTCGGACGTGTCGAAATGGGCGCGCAGAATTACCGGCAGGCCATGACGTTCGATGGTCGCCCGTCGGTCGGAATAGCCGTTTTCCAGCTTCCCGGCACCAATGCACTAGAAGTGGCCGAGCGGGTGCAAGCGAAAATGACGCAACTCGTCAAGCGCTTCCCCGACGGCGTGGATTACCAAATCGCCTACGACACCACGCCTTTCATCCGCGAATCGGTCGCCGACGTGTTTCAGACCTTGTTGATAGCCGCGGCGTTGGTCGGCTTGGTAGTGCTAGTCTTTCTGCAGAACTGGCGGTCGGTGCTGATCCCGATGATCGCCATGCCGGTGGCCATTGTGGGCACGTTTGCGGTGATGGCCGCGGTGAACTTCAGCCTGAACAACATCTCCCTTTTTGGGTTGGTGTTGGCCATCGGCATAGTTGTAGACGACGCGATCGTGGTGGTCGAGAACGTCGAACGCTGGCTGGACAAAGGCATGGCCCCGCGGGAGGCCACGTACAAAGCCATGGATGAAGTCACCGGTCCGGTAATCGCCGTGGCCTTGGTTCTTTGCGCCGTATTTGTGCCGTGCGCGTTTATCAGCGGCATCACTGGCCGTTTCTTCCGCCAATTCGCCGTGACCATCGCCGCCTCGACGGTGTTTTCGGCCATCAACTCGTTAACGCTCAGCCCGGCGCTGGCCGCCATCCTTTTGCGGCCGCGTCACGGCGTGCGCCGCGATCCGCTGACGTGGCTGCTAAATTTTGCGTTCGACTGGTTTTTCCGCCTGTTCAATGTAATTTTCGGCGCAAGCACCGCGGGATATGCCTGGATTGTGGGGCGACTGCTGCGAGTCAATATATTGGTTTTGATTATATATGGAGTTTTGCTTGTTCTGACTTACACGACATTCAAATCAGCGCCGCAGGGGTTCGTGCCGCAACAAGACCAAGGCCGAATAATGGTCGGCGTGCAGCTGCCCGACGCGTCGTCGCTCCAGCGCACCAGGGCCGCCTTGGCGAAGGTCGAGGAAATCGCCCGCAACATAAAGGGCGTAGCGCACACGCTCACCGTGGCGGGTTACTCCTTTGTGCAGGGGGCCAACGGCTCGAATTTCGGCTCGATGTTCATCACCCTCGATCCGTTCTCGGAGCGAAAAAAGCCGGACCTCACCGATATGGCCATCATAGGTCGATTGATGCCGCAGTGGAGCAAGCAGGTCAAAGACGCGCAGGTATTCGCCTACCCCGCACCACCGGTCCCGGGGCTGAGCGTGGCCGGCGGATTCAAGCTCATGGTCGAAGATCGCGCCGGACTGGGCCTGTCGATCCTGGATCAACAGACCGCCAAGCTGGTTCGGGAACTGAAGAAGCAACCTGCGCTGACGGATGCATCCACGCAGTTTCGTTCCACCATCCCACAGCTCTACATGGACATCGATCGGACCAAGGTCGCGTCTTTGGGAATACCGTTGAACGACGTGAATCAAACGCTGCAGATATACCTCGGCTCGCTCTACGTAAACAGTTTCAACGCCTTCGGCCGCCACTGGCAAGTCAACATTCAGGCCGAGGGCGATTTTCGCAACCAAGTCAACGACATTAATTTATTGAAGGTCCGAAACGACCAGGGGCAAATGGTCCCGATGGGCGCATTGGGCAACATCCGCGAAATCAGCGGGCCGATTTTCGTCAACCGCTACAACCTGTACACGGCCGCGTCGGTTAGCGGAAACCTCAAGCCCGGTCGCAGCTCGGGCGACGTGATCGCCTCCGTCGACAAGCTGGCCGACCAGACATTGGCACTTTCCATGAACAAAGAATGGACCGAATTAATGTTCATGCAAATCCGGGCAGGCAACACGGCAATGTACGTTTTCGGGCTGGCGGTCGCCTGCGTCTTCCTGGCTCTGGCGGCGCTGTACGAAAGCTGGTCCTTGCCGCTGGCCGTGATTTTGGTCGTGCCTTTGTGCCTGCTGTGCTCCGTGCTGGGCGTGCAGTACTTGAACGCCAGGGATAAGTCGGTCAACATTTTCGTGCAGATTGGACTGGTGGTGCTGGTCGGGCTGGCATGCAAGAATTCGATCTTGATCGTCGAATTCGCCAAGCGGCTGCGTGGGCGAGGCGAGTCGCGATTCGAGGCCACTAAAGAGGCTTCCCGGCTGCGGCTGCGGCCGATCCTGATGACTTCCTTTGCCTTCATCCTGGGAGTCGTGCCACTTGTGCTTGCCGGAGGGGCCGGGGCCGAGATGCGCCGCTCGCTGGGAACGGCCGTCTTTAGCGGAATGTTGGGCGTGACGCTTTTCGGCATCTTCCTTACGCCCGTCTTCTTCTATGTCATCTATGGGCTGAGCGAGACGCGGCTTTTCATGGCCATTGCCACGCAATGGATTGGCTCTATTTTACTGGGTGCCCTGGTGGGACTGGGGGTTGGTTTCTCACTGTCGCGGATTGGACTGCTCGATCCGACCTGGGCGCTCATCCTGGGCGGCTGCGTGGGAGTGGTTGCCGCGCTATTGCTCCAGACGGTTCATTGGCATATGGACGGCCGCCGGCAAGATCAGCAGACCTCTTTACCCGTCACCGACGAAATACCACCCGCCGATAGGAAAGGCGATCAACCGCAATGATATCACACTTTTTCATAGATCGTCCGATCTTCGCCTCCGTGCTGTCGATCGTATTCGTGCTGGCCGGCGGAGTCACAGTGTTCACGTTGCCGGTGGCGCAGTATCCCGAAGTGACTCCGCCGACGGTACTGGTGACGGCATTCTACCCCGGGGCCAACGCCCAAACCGTGCGCGATACGGTGGCCGCGCCGATCGAGGAGCAGGTGAGCGGAGTGGAAGGCATGATGTACATGTCGTCACAGTCGACCAATGACGGCACATACCGTATGTTGGTCACCTTCAAGCTGGGCATGGATTCGGACATGGCTCAAGTGCTGGTGCAAAACCGAGTCTCACTGGCCTTGCCCGTCATCCCGCAGTTGGTCCAGAACGAGGGCATCACGGTCAAGAAGATCTCGCCGAATACGCTGATGATTGTGAACCTGGTTTCGCCTGACAACCGGTACGACGATATTTTTCTCAGCAACTATGCCACGATCTACATCCGCGACGAGTTGGGGCGACTGCCCGGAGTGGCCGACGTCACTTATTTTGGACAGCGGGACTATAGTCTTCGAGCCTGGCTCGATCCCGACAAGCTGGCCGCGTTGAACCTCAGCGCGCTTGACGTGGTGACCGCCATCGCACAACAAAACGTGCAGGTCGCCGCCGGCCAGATCGGTCAAGAGCCGGTTCCCAAGGGCCAGCAATTCCAACTGACTATCAATACCTTGGGGCGACTGGTCGATCCCGAGCAGTTCGCCGACATCATCGTCAAGGCCGGCCAGAACAACACCGTGACGCAGGCCCTGCAGGCCGGCACGCCCAACTCATCCAACACGACCAGCCAAGCCGGCGCGGCGACGACAGGGCAAAGTGCGTCGAGCACTACCGGCGCTCCGTTGCCGCAGTCGACCGGCATCGTCCGGCTGCGCGACGTGGCCCGCGTCGTCCTGGGATCGCAACAGTATGACCAGTCATGCACTTTGGACGGTCGCCCCTCGGTGGCCTTGAACGTCTTCCAACTCCCCGGCTCCAACGCGTTGGATACGGCCGGCCAGGTGTATGCCAAGATGAAGGAGCTGAAAGCCCGTTTTCCCGACGGCCTGGATTATCAGATCGTTTACGATACGACGCCGTTCGTCCGCGAGTCGGTCAACGAGGTCTTCTACACCTTGCGCGACGCGGTGATCCTGGTCTCGCTGGTGATGTTGGTGTTTCTGCAAAGCTGGCGGGCGGCAATCATTCCGCTAATCGCCGTTCCGGTCGCCATTATCGGCACCTTTGCGGTGATGGCCGCATTTGGGTTTTCGCTGAACAACCTGTCGCTATTCGGCTTGGTGCTGGCGATCGGCATAGTCGTGGACGACGCCATCGTGGTGGTCGAGAACATCGAGCGCTGGCTGGAGCAGGGCCTGGCGCCGCGCGACGCGGCGCGCAAAGCCATGGACGAAGTTACCGGCCCGGTCATCGCGGTGGGGCTCGTGCTGTTCGCCGTATTCATACCGGCCGCATTCCTCGGCGGGATCAGCGGCCAGTTCTTCCGCCAGTTTGCCGTGACCATTGCCGTTTCGACGGTCATCTCGGCTTTCAATTCGCTCACGCTGAGTCCGGCGCTGGCGACCATCCTGCTGCGGCCGCGAGGCGCCCGTCGCGATCCGATGACCTGGCTGTTGGACATCACGCTAGGCTGGTTCTTCCGCCTGTTCAACGCGGGATTCAACTTCAGCACGAGCGTCTACGTTCGTTTGGTGGGCATGCTGCTCCGCGTCAGCCTGATCACGATGCTTGTCTATGTCGGCTTGCTGGGACTGACCTACTGGCAATTCAACCGCACGCCCACGGGCTTCATTCCGCAGCAGGACAAGGGGTACTTGCTCCTCAACGTGCAGTTGCCGGATTCGGCTTCTGTCGAGCGAACTGAGAAAACCATGGCCCGGATCGAATCGATTGTTCGCGACACGCTGGGCGTGGGACATACGGTGGGGATTTCCGGCCAATCGCTGATCCTCGGAGCCAACGCCCCCAACCTCGGCTCGATGTATGTGATGCTGAAGGACTTCGCCGACCGGCATGGCCCCGCGCAAACGGCCGACGCTATCGCCGAGGCGATCCGCAATCGCTGCCAACAGGAAGTGCGAGGCGCGATCGTGTCGGCTTTCGGCGCTCCGCCGATCGATGGGTTGGGCGCAACCGGCGGCTTCAAACTCATCGTCGAGGACCGGGGCAATCTCGGCCTGGGAGAACTGCAGCGAGTCAGCGATCAGATCGTCGCCGCGGGCAATCGGACGCCCGGACTGCAAGGCTTGTTCAACAGCTCTCGGGTGAATACGCCATGGCTATACCTGGACGTCGACCGCACCAAGTGCATGGCCTTGGGCGTGCAGGTCAGCGATGTTTTTAACACCCTACAGGTCTATCTGGGCTCGTTCTACGTGAACAACTTCAACGAGTTCGGGCGGACATGGCAGGTAAACGTTCAAGCCGACCAGCGATTTCGCAAAAAGGTTCCCGATATTCTGCGACTTCAGGTCCGCAATAGTCAAGGGGAAATGATTCGGCTGGGCTCGCTGATGGATGTGCGCGATATCAGCGGCCCGGTCATGGTCATGCGCTACAACATGTATTCCGCCACTAGCATCACCGGCAACACAGCGCCGGACATCAGCTCGGGACAAGCCATTGCGATGATGCAAGAGATTGCCGATAAGCAGTTGCCGCAGTCGATGGCGTACGATTGGACCGAACTTACGTATATGCAAATTCAAGCCGGCAATGCGGCGATCTACGTCTTTGCCCTCGGCGTGGTGTTCGTATTTCTCGTGCTGGCTGCGCAATACGAAAGCTGGTCGCTGCCGCTGGCCGTGATCCTGGTCGTTCCGATGTGCCTTCTCTGCTCCGTCTCTGGCGCCGCCCTGGCGGGAACCGACGTGAATATCTTTACGCAAATCGGCTTCGTGGTCCTTGTGGGCCTGGCCGGCAAGAACGCCATCCTCATCGTGGAGTTCGCCAAGCAACGGCGCGAGCGGGGTGAGTCGCCGCGCGAGGCCGCGTTGCAGGCCAGCCGCCTGCGTCTGCGCCCGATTTTGATGACCTCCTTGGCGTTCATCTTCGGGGTCATCCCGCTAGTTTTCGCCCGAGGCGCCGGCGCCGAGATGCGCCGAGACCTCGGCATCGCCGTATTTTCCGGAATGCTAGGCGTCACCTTCTTCGGCATCTTCCTGACCCCGGTCTTTTTCTACGTCATTCAATGGTTCAAGCAGCGGAAGCCCGACATCGCGTCAGCTTCACAGAAAGAAGATGTTCACCCCATTCCAGATTGATAGTGGTTGACCTCGTATGATTGGCAACGTCATCTTCTCAAGAACCGTTCGTTTTGCAGCACCCAACCGGCTGCTCGCCGTTTTGCTCGATTTCCCGGCAGGGAGACTCCGAGATCGCCATCTCGGATATCAAGTCGTTGGAAAACCGTCAGGAAAGAGTTTTTTGACAGCGTTCTCGTGGTCTCCGGGTAATTTGCTTGAGTATTGCACCTCTGGAGGGCATGTGGCCGAATAGCAGATCGTAAACAATGCCGAAAAAACGTGGAACTAACGGTAGGCACTCATTGCGTAGTTTAACAGCCAAAAACGCGAATTTTAGCGAGACGTGTTTATACGTACCCCGCATCGGCCGCGCGACCCCGGGGGCTTGGAACGTTTTCCGGCCGGCGGTGGGTCCCAAGACCCTTTCATATTTTTTTGTGGTTCGCTGTCGGCCTTCGCTGCCGGCTGCCATCGCCCTGGTCGTCGCCCTGGTGCATACCAAGGTCCACTTGATCCTCAGACCTCCCTCACATTCAGACCTGCCGCCGCTTCCCGGTTGTGTTGAAGTGTTGACGCAACTGTTGACAATCCCTGCCCGGGTTGATGATTCCCGGGCAGGGGTCGCGTCAACGGTACTCGCAAATCTTCGCTATTTCCGGGGGTGTTTAAGGGTGGTGTCTCCTTATCGGACGGAATGGCATTCAGAAGGTCGAGGGTTCGAGCCCCTTATCCTCCACTTCGTAAAGCCTTGTGTGGCAATGTGTTACACAAGGCTTTTCTTATGCGCCAATATCAGGCGATTGCTTTGGTGTTATACCAGAGAACATAATTGCATAACGTGATAGAAATTTTTTGGGTCTTCCGCGGAATTCGCGGGTATTGTCAATAGGAAGGGAGGTCGGAATGATAAATCCGAGATCGGATTTTTTGAGGTGTGAAAGGACAAATCAATAACTGTTTAATAACATGATCATCAGGCTTTTTGAGCCTCTCTTCATCGGCTGCCCTCTGGTTTCCAAGCCCAAAAAGGGTCAAAACACCCCACCCAAGTGCGACATCAAAATCCGATCCTAAATTCTTTTAGCCTTTGAAACCTCGCAAAAAACCTGTAAAAACAGGCATTTATCGCCATTTCCTCGACAAAACTCATCCGCGAATTCCGATGAGGAAGCGATTTT
>JBEKGL010000003.1:0-22653 GCA_050012815.1 Thermoguttaceae bacterium | reverse complement strand
CCCAATGCAATGACCGTGCCAAGATCGTTGACAAAACATGCGCCCAGAATCCCCTTGCCGAACTCGGTCTTGTTGAATCCGGATTCCAGCATCACGGCATAAACCACGGCCATGGAGGTGGTTGAAAGGGCAATTCCGGCCAGCCAACTTGCCGGTCCGCTCCATCCCAAAACAAATCTTGCCAATGCGGCGCAACCCAGAAATGGCGCGATGAAACCAAATAACCCGACGACCATAACCTCCCAAAACTTGGCCTTCATGGCGGCCGGATCAAGTTCCGCCCCGGCCAGGAAGGTCAGTAAAACCGCGCCGATCGAGGCAACGAATCGTAGCCAATCGAGATTCGCGCCGAGGGCATCAGGGTGAAAGAAATGATCGGCAACAACGACCGCCGCCATTCCGACGCAGATTTCCACCAGGGCCATGGACATACGCAAGTGACTGGCCAACATGGTGGCAAGAACGGCAAGGGCCAGCCATACCGCGGCTATTGCATAGACTTGTTCCATAGAAGTTCCTCCGTACCAACAAAAAAACCCTGCCATTAGGCAGGGTTTGTTAATACAAAGGTTAACCCCTGCCGTAAGGGCATATCGGCAGGAGTCATCAGCCCGATTTCGGGCGGTTGTATGGGGGAACTCCATCCCCTTGATTATTATATTTTCGTCATTTACGCGCGGGTTGTCAAGTGAGATTATTTTTGCGATAACATCTTCATGGTAAACGACGAACCAACCCAAAATCGTGCAACTGTACAACCGTTGCCGGAGAATTTTCGGTCCGTGCAACCTGGGGGTGGGGTGTGCTATCGCATCGAGCTGGCCTGGGGCGTGTGGCGGCGATGGTGGCTAAAGCGATTCCGCGGAAATTATGTGCGGCGGATGGCTCAACTCCGCCGCGGCAGTTGCGACGCCGCGCCGCATGAAATCCTCGATCCCCGCGATCTAAAATACTGCCGCAATGCGTGCCAATGCGATTGGGACAAGGCCGATGATCCGTTTCGTTGGCGCGACCGTCTGCCATTTGCACGTTGGGGATTGGCCGAGATGCAAATTTTCGGCTGGCCGCTTTTGGCGCTGACAATTTTGGCGGCGGTATATGTTTGGTATCTGGCCTTTGTGCCGGGAATTTTATTTTTTCTGGTAGTATATTTTTTCCGCGATCCGCAGCGGCGCGTGCCGGCGGGGCAGGGGGTGATCGTTTCGCCGGCCGACGGCAAAATTACCGAGGTGGCATACCTGGACCACGAAGAGTTCATTGGCGGGCCGGCAGTGCGGATCAGCATTTTTCTGTCGATCTTTAACGTGCATCTGAATCGCGCTCCGGTCGAGTCGCGGGTAATTTCCTTGCGTTACGCACCCGGCGGATTTATGAGTGCCACGCGCCCGGAGAGCGCAATAAGCAATGAAAACACCTGGATCGGCTGGGAAGAGGAGTCGCCGCCCCATCGGCGATTGATCGTGCGGCAAATATCCGGGGCCATCGCGCGGCGGATCGTGTGCGATCTTCGGCCCGGCGAGGTCCTTGCCCGGGGACAGAAATTCGGCATGATCAAGTTCGGCTCCCGCACCGATTTGATTCTACCGCATACTCAAGAGCTTAAACTTGAAATCGAAGTGGGCGATCGAGTCAAAGCGGGAATCACCATGATGGGGAAATGGTAAACATAGGCTGTAGGCTGTAGGGTAAAAACTGAATACTGAAAACTGCAAACAGCACTACCCACTGACCACTACTCTCCGATGATCTTTACCAGCACGCGTTTTGCCCGGCGGCCGTCGAACTCGCCGTAAAAGACTTGTTCCCAGGGGCCGAAATCGAGTTTGCCCTTGGTGATGGCGATCACCACTTCCCGGCCCATGATCTGCCGTTTGTGATGGGCGTCGCCGTTGTCTTCGCCGGTGCGATTGTGGTGGTAGGTTTGCGGCGATGGATCGAATGGGGCGAGTTTTTCCAGCCAGGCCTTGTAATCTTCGTGCAGGCCCGGCTCGTCGTCGTTGATGAACACCGAGGCCGTGATGTGCATGGCATTGCAAAGCAGCAGCCCTTCCTGCACGCCGCTTTTTTTGACCGCCTCTTCCAGCCGGGCGGTGATGTTCACAAAGTCCATGCGTTTCGGGACGTTAAAGGTCAGATATTCGGTGTGAGATTTCATTTGAGGGTTCAGGGTTCGGGGGTCAGGGTTCAGATAACGAAAAATATGGGGTGGACAATGCCAACAGAAAACTCGTGTCCAAAAAAAGCTGTTGCATAAATTTTACAGATAGGCGTCATGATTTGTTGAAGCGTCTGTCAAGCCTAATCTGACCGGTTGACGCCCCAGAGCAAGTATCGGGTCTTCTTCGCGCACGGGAATGATGACAATGGCGTCTTTTTCCCGGCGAATCTCAACCTCAACCACGCCTTCAAGCCATTCGTCTGGAATAGGCAACTCCAAATTCGATACTTTGCTCTTCATTCTCAAATCTCCAATGCAATCTCAATAAATTGTAGTCTAATGATTAAATGTACTGCAATACGGTTAGTGGTTGCAAATTTCTCGTCCCCGGGATAATTTTAAGGATTGCACATTAGGAGGATCAACCATGCGGATTGTGGTTTTCGACGGATATACGTCCAATCCCGGCGACTTGAGTTGGGCGGAACTGGAAAAACTCGGCGATTGCGCGATTTACGATCGCACGCCTTTGGACCAGATCGTCGCCCGGGCGGCCGGGGCAGAGATCGTACTTACCAACAAAACACCGCTGACGCGGGAGACATTGGATCGGCTTCCGGATTTAAGGTATATCGGAGTGCTGGCCACGGGTTACAATGTTGTGGACATGGAGGCGGCGACTCGACACAACATTGTGGTAACCAACGTGCCCGGTTATGCCACAATGTCGGTGGTGCAAACGGCCTTTGCTCATTTGCTCAATCTGACATTGCACGTGGCCGAACACGCCCGGGGCGTTGCGGCCGGACGATGGTCGAGTTCGGCGGATTTTTGCTATTGGGAGTATCCGCTGGTTGAACTGGATGGGCTGACGCTGGGATTGGTGGGTTTAGGTCAGATAGGCCGGGCAATGGCTCTAGCGGGGCAAGCATTTGGAATGAAAGTGCTGGCATCCGATCCCATGCCTCCGCAAAACCTGCCGCCCGGCGTGCGGATGGTTGAACTGGATGAGGTATTTTGCACCGGCGACGTGGTAAGTCTGCACTGTCCGCTTAACGATTCCACCCGGTATATGGTAAATGCGGATCGGTTGGCGGGGATGAAGCCCACGGCGTTTCTGATCAACACCGGTCGCGGACAGTTGGTGGACGAACGGGCCTTGGCCGACGCCCTGAACGCCGGGCGGATTGCCGGGGCGGGTTTGGACGTGCTCGCCGTCGAGCCGCCGACGACGGATCATCCGCTGTTGCGGGCGAAAAACTGCTATATCACGCCGCATATCGCCTGGGCCACAAAGGCCGCGCGCAAACGCTTGCTCCACGAAGCGGCCGAAAATATTCGCGCGTTTCTGGCCGGCGGGGCGCGGAACGTGGTCAACCTGTAGGCAGCGGTTCGTTGGGCAGCGTTTCTTTCCAGACGGAAGCGAATTCGGCGATAAGTTGAAGTTGGTTGGCCCAGTCGGCTAAATAATGTCGATCCAATGAGGCGAGATTGAATTTCAATAGTGCCGCGATATCCGCCAGATCGATGAGTCGTCCGGCAAGTAATTTGTGCAGAATGAGATCTTCGCAAGTTAATACGGCGGTTTCAATGGATGTATCAGGTAATTGTGTCGGTAATCGACGTTCTAAAGCGGTCCGAAGATAGTCCGTTTCGGCAAGTAATAAATCGATTTGCACTTCCATAAAAGCTTCAGGAGGTTCGTAGAGCATTTGGATGATGTTCAATTGGCCGAGCGGCATGATGGGCGGATTGTGTTTAGGTTGGATTCCCAAGGCTTGAAGCTGGGGCAATATTTTATCTAATTGGCGAGTTTCCATACCTATCAGCAGATCCACGTCGCGCGTTGCCCTGGGATATTTCCAGGCGGACATGGCAAGTCCGCCCATGACAGCGGCGGGAATATTCATCGATTGCAACGCATTCCAGATAGCCTGCAAGGCTTTAATCAGCAGTTCAGCCGCCATGAGCGCCTCCGCGTTTTGAAAGTTCCTCCATCATGTGGTACATCATTTTGTCGTGTTCTTCCATTTGTTCTTTATACCATATCCGGTAGGCGGCTTTTAGATCGCCGTCGGGGCCGATTTCGCGGCGCAGGCCGGCCAGCAGGAATTGCTCGCTGGCGTTCATCACCTCGATCCACATTCTGATGCCCATCTCCGGCGTGAAGTTATCGGGGATTGGCGGTGATAAATCGGGCTGATGAGGCATTTTTTTGTGGACATCAGGCGGTGTATGGCGGTTAGCGCGAAACCGCAAGCGGTTTACGGTGTTAATTCTAACATTATTTATGGAATAAAGAAGCCGCGACCAACGGTCGCGGCTTTATAATGGCGGCACTGGAGCGTGGGAACAAGGTGAAAAATCAGAGCCGGGGCGTGCCGCCCCGGCAATTCCGGGCCGACACGGCCCGGCTCTGAGGAAAAAATGCAACATTCATTACCTGAGATTCAATAAACAAATACTCTTCACTGCCCACCGCCCTCTGTCCACTGCCCGCTACTTCCCGGCAGGGGCCGGCGCTGGAGTGGGTGCTGGGGCGGAGACTGTTTCGGCGCCGGACGCATCGTGATAAACACCGACGGTATCCACGCCGGAACCGGTGAAGTCGCCGGCAAAGGGTTTGTCGCCCGGGCTGCCCAGGGTAAAGACCTTGTCGGTGGCGTCCAGCACGTGGTTGTTATTGGTGTCGAGATAGAAGGTGCCGTTGCGGTAGACGCCGATTTTGGTTATGCCGTCGCCGGTCCAATCGCCGACCACGGGAATATCGCCTTCCTGGCCGAACTCGGCGACTGCGTCGCCCGGACCCCAGCGCCCGTCGCCGTCCACGTCCAGGAACCAGGTGCCGTTGCGGAAAATGCCGATGGAGCGAACGCCGTCGCCGTTCCAGTCGCCCGTCACGGGCACGTCGTCCTCGGTGCCGAAGCGGAATACGTGATCGATCAGATCGGAGCGCATATTTCCGGCTGAAGTGCGTTTCATAGTTCGATAGCCGATGGTTGCGTTTTCCGGATCGGGGGGCATGTTTTTAAAGCCGTTTTTAATGGGATTTTGCGCGTCGGGCAAACCCGGGTCGGCGACCAAGGCCCGGGGATCGCCGAACCAGGCGGGGCCGAAGATGCCTATATCGGTCTTGCCGTCGCCGTCCCAATCGCCGGTTACGGGCTGATCGCCCTGTTGGCCGAGTTTTGCCCACAGGTCGTTTTCATCCCAGACGCCGTTGCCGTTTAGGTCCAGGAACCACAGGCCGTCGATGAACACGCCGATTTTAGTCAATCCGTCGCCGTTCCAATCGCCGGTTACGGGCGTGGCGCCGTGCAGGCCGAAGCGATATTTTTTCACCGGCACGCCGTTGGAGTCGGCGATGATCCACTCACCGCCTTGATTCAGGTCCGCGCCGGTCCAGGTATCGGGATCGAAGAGTTGCGTTTGAGAATTGGCGGCGAACTGGCCGTTTTCCAGTTGCCGAGGCTGGCCGCCGTTGATGACGCTTAAGTGCCAGGTGTAACCCTGCGGGCCGCCCGATCCGCCGGTGAGTTGCAGCGGCATGATGATCGGCGGCAAGACGTAAGATACGCCGTATCTAAAAAAATCGGGCATAAGCGGCGTGAGCGGCGGCAAGGGAGCAGGGGGGACCGGATTGGGGAAAATCGGCGGGCCGTCGGGCGGCGTTTCGAGTTTGACCACGCTGAAATTGTTCTGCACGGCCGTATCGCCCGAGTTTAACGCGATCTTAACAATGGCGTTGTCATTCGTATCCACCGCCAATGTGCTAAGCAATTGCGAGTCGATTGTCGCATAACTATTAACCACGAGGCCGCCTTTGCTTCCGGCGGTATCGACACCGGTGGTATAACCGTCGGGTATTGTGGCGATGACCGAATAATCGCCCGGTTCAAGTCCGGTGAATTCATAGTAGCCGTTGGCGTCGGTCATGGTCGTGATGTAATTGCCGTTGCCGTCCTCCAATGGGTATCCGCTGCCGTCGCACAATTGCAATGTGACGCCGGCCAGTCGCGTATCGTCGGCCGTGAGCACGCCGTTGCGGACCGAGGGGATGTATGGCGTGGGATCGCCTTGGGCCACTTCGATCGGCGCTCCGTCCTGGAAAACATAGCCCGAGATGGTCGCCGACTGGATTTCGGAGAAGTTGTACTCGGTTCCGTTCACGCCCGGGCCGAGCGAGACTTCGATGATGCGGTCCACTCCGTCCAGGGTTCCGCCCACGGATCCCACGTAATCGGCGCCTTCGAAGTATCCGGCCGGCTGAATCTCTTCCACGCCGTAAACGCCCGGCGTCAGGTCGGTGAAGTAGTATTCGCCGTTTTCATCGGTTTGCGTGACGGCGATGCGGGTTTTCGACTGATCGAGCAAATATATGGTTACGCCCGCCAAAAGATGATCGCCGGAATTGAACTGGTTGTTGTTATCGGAATCGGCGAAGACTTTTCCGCTGATGCTGGCGGGAAGAATTTCGCCGAAGTCATACTCTTTCGCGCTGACGCCGCCGGAGAGCGTAATGGAAGAGATCAAGTCGGGGTTTTCGACGGTGCCGCCCACCGAACCGGCCGTGGCCGCGCCCTCGAGATATCCGGCCGGCTGGGTTTCGGCCAGCGAGTAAGTGCCTGGCGCAAGACCATCGAATCTGTAGTAGCCGTCGGTGTCGGTAGTGGCGGTCGATCCGGTGGAATTTCCGTTGGCGTCCAGGAGCGTGACGGTCACGCCGCTGATGCCGGTATCGCCGGAGTCGAAAACGCCGTCATTGTCGGCGTCGTAGTAGACGTAACCGCTTATCGAGGCCGGTACGGTTTCGCCGAAATTGTTGTTGATGCTGTTATCGCCGCCTTCCAAAGTAATGCTGCTCAGTATGTCGGCGGTGGTCGTAACGCCGTCGGTGACGCCGCCGACCGTGCCCGGTGACGAGCCGACGCTATAATAGCCGTTGGGCTGGGTTTCGACGATCCGATAGGTGTCGGGCAATACGTCGCTGAAGCTGTAATACCCGTTGGCATCGGTGACGGCGGTATTGCCAGTGATTACATACTTGCCATCAACCAGACTGTAAAGCGTCAAGGTGACTGCGGAAATGCCCGACTCGCCCGGGTCGAAGTGATTGTCCAGATCGGTATCCACGTAAACGTAGCCGGAAATGGTGATCGGCAAGGGAGTTTGTTCGATCGACGCCAGGATGCCAGCGGTGAACACCGGCTCGGGCGGGGCGGCAGGCGGCATGTTCGTGGTGAAAATCGCCGACGAATTGTCGTAGTTGTCATCTGGTAAGTTCAGTCCGTAGGTGGCGGTCGGATTGGCATACACATTGCGAAAGAAACCATCGACCGTGGCGGTCTGATAATGGGGCGCGGCGAAGACTGCCTCGAACGACGTGCCGTCAAAGTCGGCGCCTTCGACGACCCGCTTGGCGTCGCCGCCGGACCACGATTCCATGATGTCGGCGTTGACTTTCAGCACTAGGCGTCCGCTGGATTGGAAATCCTGGCCCACGAATTGGATGTGAATCAGGGTGGAATCGTTGCTGACTGTAATGACGGGCTGGGTGGTTCCAGACCACTCGAGCACCTGAGGGGGAACGCCGTCCATCGTGCCGCCCATGCTGCTTGGGGCAGTATGGAAGAACACGTCGCCGACGACCGGATTGGTGACCGTGAACTGTGGATCTCCGCCGGCGACCTTGTGGGTGTCAATATAGAGGTCCGTCATCTGCGTGGACTGCCCCCCGCCGTTCCAGCTAATATAAAGCAGACTGCCGACCGAATCGTTGCCGTCGTGCGGCTGGTAGTACGTGGCCCCGACATTAAGAACCGGCGCGCTAACCGACAACAGTTGCCGCGATTCCATCTGCTCGATGCGGCACTTGCGCCCGCGCCCGGAAGCGGAATTGCGTTTGGACGGCCGGAGGGACCGGAAATTATATAACCGTTTAATTGCATTGTTGAGCAAACTCACGACAACCTCCATGGTCGGAAAAAAAGGGGGCAGAACTTTTTTTGATAATTTAATTTCAAAAAGTTCCAACCTTTCTTATCAAAAATAGTTCTGACCCCTTCTTTAACTAGCGTTGCGAGATTCCTTCGCGTTGATTCGTTATGTGCCAAACGCGGACGGTAGTGTCGAAACTGCCGGAAATTAACGTTCCGGTAAGCGGATTATAGGCCAGCGCGGCTACGGTGCCGGTGTGACCGAGTAATTGGTTTTCCTCGGTTTTAGAGGAAAGATTCCAGAGGCGGATGGCGTTGTCGGCGCCGCCGGCCGCTAAAAGTTTTTCGCCGCAAAACCGCAGGGACCTGATTTTTCCGGGACGCTGGGGCAATGCGGCCAGGAGTTTTCCGGAAGCCGGATCGAAGAGCCTAATCGCGCGATCGTCGCCGGCCGCGGCCAGTTGGCGGCCGCCGGGCGAATAGGCGATTGCGGAAATTCGCTGCGTCGAGGCCTGGATTTCCGCTATTTTCGAGCCGGCCGCCACGTTCCAAACGCGGATCGTGCCCGTGCGCCCGGCCGCGGCCAGTTGGGTTCCGTCGGGCGAAAACGCCAAGGCCGTTAGATCGCTCCCCGGTCCGTCCAATTCCATTGGCAGCCGGCCGTCGGCGGTGTAGAGCCGAACCTTGTCGTCAAATCCGGCCGAGGCCAGCAGGTTCCCGTCCGGGCTGTAAACCAAGGCCCGAATGGCTTGGGGTTGTTCGGGCAATTCGGCGGGCTGTCCGGCGGAGGTAAGGTTCCATATACGAATCCGCCGATCGTTGCCGCCCGTGGCCACGGCCTTGCCGTCCGGGCGGAAGGCGACGGCCTTGATCCAATCGGTATGCGCAGCAAGCCGATAGAGCACCGTGCCGTTGTCCAGGTTCCAAATTCGCAGTATGTGATCGTCGCCGACCGTGGCCAGTAGTTTTCCCGTGCTATCGACGGCCACCCCGGAAACGACCGGAATCTTTTCCACGCTTGGGCTTTTATTCAGTTCGATGATGCGAACAGGAATCTGTCCGGCAGACGGATCGGCCCCCCATGAAAGTCCGACGTAAGCACTAAGGGCTATAATTGCCGCGATCATCGCCAAAAGTCGCCATTTAATCATTTTGATCACCTGGTTTATCCAGACACGTGCAAGATGTCCGTGCCACCCAACTGCTGGTGCGCATAGTCAAACCCGATCCGGCGCATCTTCTTTTTCTATATCGACAACAGGTGAACTTGACGTTTGGGAACTTTTTTTCCTGACAAAGAGACTGCGCAGGATGGGAAGATTGCGCCGACGGGGTGTTTTGTACTTGCTTTTTTTGAGCATTAGCCCGGTTTATTCATGAATTTACACTAGCCCGAAGCGCAAGCGAGGGACGGCAAATAGTTTACCATCGCTTGCGCTTCGGGCTGGTGTTTCGCACTCTGCGTTAAAATTCTAGGCTATGAATAATCCGGGTTAGTGTTTAGCCGGCGGGCTTGCCAGCCGTGTGGAATCTACAAAAAGCAGCATTTCCTCGGCAGGCAAGCCCGCCGGCTAAACGTCAGATGCCCAGAATTCTTTCCGCCGCCAACTCTCCGCCATGGATGCAGTCGGGAATTCCCACGCCGTGATAGGCGTTGCCGGCCAATTGAATATTGGGAATTGAGGCGACTTTTGCTTCGATGCTAGCGACGCGGTCTTTGTGACCGACGTGATACTGGGGCATGGTGCGGGGCCAATGGGCAACGTCGAAAAAAACCGGATCACCCTGGATGTGCAGGAGTTTTTCGGTGTGCCGGCGAACCAGGGGCAAGAGTTGATCGTCGGGCATTTCGGCCAGTTCCGGATGTCTGGCCCCGCCCACGAAAACCCGCAAGAGCGTGTTGCCTTCCGGTGCGCGATGGGCGTATTTTCGGCTGCTGAAGCTGATGGCCAGGATGGGACTTTGCTCGATGGCCGGCACCACCGCGCCCATGCCGTCCAAGGGATGGCCGACTTGCCGGTCGTTATAGCCCAGCGAAACGATGGCGGTGCCGGAATGTGCGATTGCGGCGAGTTCGGCCGATAAGGTTGCATCGGTTCCCGCCAGCAGGCTTGCCGCCACCGGCGACGGCGCGGCGATAATCACGGCGTCAAAATCCGACGTCCCCTCTCTCGTCCACACGCGCCAACGGTTTTCAATCCGCTCCAATCGTTCAACTTTGGTGTTTAATCGGATTGCATCGGCTGGTAATCGCTCGGCCAAGGCATCGACCAGACTTTTCAGGCCGTTGCGCAAGGTGACGAACATACTATATCGGGCGCCGCTTTCGGAGCCGGCATGTGGATTCATTTTTTTTTGCCGGCGCATTGCCCGAATCAGGCTGCCATGATTAAGTTCCATCTCGCGGAACCTGGGAAGCGTGGCCAGGAGGCTGAGTTTTTCCATGTCGGCGGCGTAGACCGCGCTAACCAGCGGTTCGACGAGCCGATCGAAAACTTCGCGGCCCAGGCGGCGGCGGACGAACGAGGCCATGCTTTCGTCGGACGGGTCTTTTCGCACCGGAATGAAATATTCCATTGCCGCGCGGAGTTTTCCCAACGGACTTAATAGCGGCGTGACCGCCAGCGGCCACAACCGCGTGGGGGCCATCATCAGAAAACCCTCGGGCAGGCGGTGCAACCGGCCGGCATGGACCACAAAGGTCCGCCGGTATGCGGGATTGGTTTGGATCAGTTGGTCGGCCAGTCCCAATCGCTTGCATAGATTCAGGCCCCAGGGGAGGGTAGTGATGAAGTTATCGGAACTGCGTTCGACTTGAAAGCCGTGACGATTGATAGTGGAAATCACGCCGCCCAGGCAATCGGAGGCCTCGAAAAGAGTTATTAAGCACGAGGGATCCAGTTCCAGCAAGCGATGCGCGGCCGCCAGTCCGGCAATGCCTGCACCGATAACGGCAATGCGTTGCGAATGAGGTTTACAGTTCACGGTTTACAGTTATCGGTTATCGGTTTTCAGTTATCGGTTTTCAGTGGACATTGGATGGCGGTTAGCGCGAAATCGCAAGCGGTTTTAGTAATCTCTAATCCCTAATCCCTAATCCCTAGTTAAATCCACAGATGCAAGCGGCCGTCGAGCATATCGGGGATGGCTTTTTGGACGTGGGTGCGGATCTGGCTGGAATTGTAGCGGGTGCTGAAATGGCTGGCGATGATCAATTCGTTGTGGAATCGGTCTCTGCGTTCGATCAAATCGTCCAAGTGGATGTGTCCGAATTTATGGATTTTTTCCTTGCGATGCCGCTGGGCCACGAAGGTAACTTCCATGATGAGCACCTCGGCCTCGAACATGGCTGGGCAGGCATCCAGGCCGGCCGGGGCGCTGTCGCCCAGATAGGCCACCTTCGGGATGCGGATTTCCTGCGTCACCTCCGTGCCGGCCAGTCGCAGATCGCGGATGGTTTCGCCGGGCAGGCCGATGAACTCGGATTTAAGTTTCCTCCGCCGCTGCCAGACCACGAAACCCAGCGAAGGAACGGCATGTTCCGTGGCCGAGACCGTCACCACTTGCTCGCGGGAAAGTTCGATTTCGTCGCCGGGCCGTAGAGGCGCCAGGGTGCAGGGCAGGCGACCGCGGTCCAAGCGGCTCAGCAGCCGCAATATCCGCTCCATGGGGGCCACTGCGTGTTCGGGCAAATAAATCACCGGCGGCTCCATTTTCATCATCCGCCGCCGGGCAACGTACACCGGCAAACATACCAGGTGATCCATGTGCGTGTGCGAAACGAACCACGTGGGCGTGCCCATGAACGACCAAGGCTGCGCCCCCAGATCGAAGCCGATCTTTAACTCCGGTATCCGCCAATAAGTCTGCACGGCTGCGCGAGAGTAGCCCTCGATGGATATATCCTTGTGCGTGAGTTTTAAAACCGGCAGATTGTGGATCATGGC
Source organism: Thermoguttaceae bacterium (assembly GCA_050012815.1). Classification (GTDB taxonomy): domain Bacteria; phylum Planctomycetota; class Planctomycetia; order Pirellulales; family Thermoguttaceae; genus JBEKIK01. The sequence goes on along the minus strand of JBEKGL010000003.1, from coordinate 10,612 downwards.
GAGGGATTAGGGATTAGAGATTGGGGATTAGAGGATAGGGGATTGAAATTTTGCATTTCACATTTGTTTTGACTGTAACCATTTCAACATGATTCCATCATTCGTCATTCGCCATTTACTTTCCTGCCCCCAATTTTTATTCCCTATTCCCTATTCCCTATTCCCTATCTCCTATCCCCTACATTTTCATAATTATCGGCGTCGGAGAAATCCAGGGGCTCTTGGCAATCTTCCTTGATCAAGAGCCAAATTTCGCCGAACAGGGCGTTTTGCTCCACGCGAACGCGGCGGTGGCGAACCAATTCCAACACGGCCAGGAATATGCCGATCAAAGTGGATTTGTGCATGCCCGGCTGGAACAATTCGCAAAAGGCAATGCGGCGACATTCCAGCAGCCGGGCATGGATGCGGGCCATATACACGCGGATCGGCGTGTCGTCGTAAACTATGTTCGAGGGCTTGGCGGCCTCGGTCTCGCGCATGATCCGCCCGAACGCGCTGACAAGGTCCCACAATTCCGCCTCGTGGATAGGTTCCTCGCCGAGATCGCGGACGCGGCCGGGCAGGTCGCTGGCAAGCCTGGGATAGTGCTCCTGCCAAAGGCGGCTGCGTTCTTCCAAAATACTGGCGGCATCGCGGTATTTTTTGTACTCCAAGAGCCGGCGGACCAATTCCTGCCTGGGATCGTCGATCTTTTCCTCGATTTCATCGCCCGGCGGCAGCACCTCGTTCGACTTGATCTCGATAAGCGTGCTGGCCAGGGCCAAAAAATCGCCCGCCGCGTTTACATCGACTTGCTCCAGCACGGCGATATATTGCAGATACTGATCGGTGATTTCGGCAATAGGGATGTCGACAATCTCGACCTCGTGCTTTCGCACCAGGTACAAGAGCAGATCCAACGGTCCGCGGAACAGGTTCAAATCGACGCAAAAATCCATGGGCGGGCTGTTCTTCATTGATCTTAGGCATGACTCGCGGCACAAGTGCCGCGGCTAAACATTTTAATATGACTTAGGGCACAAGTGCCGCGGCTAAACATTTTAATATGACTTAGGGCACAAGAGCCTCGGCTAAACGTTTTAGTCTAACGCTGATTCGTACCAGGGGCGAGATGACAGGGGTATTTCTCCTTAAAACGCTGGAAAATTTTATGCTTTTCCTGTATCTTGTTTCGTCGGTATAAACCATTTAACTTGAAAAACGTTATTTTCAGGAATGTTTTATCTATTTTCCCGGCGATTTCCGAGCAAAATAGAATACGAACGGGCCAAGAAAAGCTCTTCCCATCCAGCAGGGGGGTAAACAAGTGAATTACGAACAGATTTGGGCGCCCTGGCGAATGGATTATATCCTGGGCGAAAAAACCGCTGCCAAATCCCTGCCGGCCGAGGAACTGCTGCCCGGGGCCGATACGGAATGTTTCCTTTGCCAGTGCGTGCCCCAGGGCGAAGATCGTGAGCGCTTGGTAGTCTGTCGCGGCAAGCTCGCCATCGTGGTGATGAACCGATATCCTTACAACAACGGTCATTTGCTGATTGCCCCGCTAAGGCACGTGGGACAATTCAACGAAATCGACGACGGCACGCACTTGGAACTGATGCAAACCCTAGGGCGGATGATCGCCGTTTGCGAAAAGGTTCTAAAACCGCAGGGATTCAACGTGGGGCTGAATTTGGGTCCGGCGGCAGGGGCGGGCGTGCCCGGGCATCTGCACTGGCATATCGTGCCCCGCTGGGTCGGCGACACCCACTTCATGCCCATCCTGGCCGGCGTGCGCGTGATACCGCAATCGCTGGAAGCGCTTTGGGAATTGCTCACAGAAAGGATGAAGGATGAGGGATGAATATAAAAAGACGATTAGTGCAATTTTTATATTGGACTAATCCGCTTTTTATTATCTTTGGGTCAGAGCAGCCATTTTTGGTCGCCGGCAGTATGAGCGACTTCGATTGCGGGGCGTTTTTCGCCGGGAAGCAGCCGGAAGGTAAGGGGAACTTTGAGGCTGGCAAAGATTGCGGCGTCGGGCAAGCGCGATTCGGCGGTTTTTTGCAGTTGATCGTTTTGCCGTTGATAGAGTTCCAGGGTCCACGTCTCCCGGTTGACGATCAAAACTTCATGCACGCCGATCTTATCGTAAAAGGCGATTTTTTCATGGGTGCGATCGCCGGGGCTGGTAATTTCGATGAGAAAATCGGCCGGACCGCGCCAATGGGTGTCGCAATTTTCGGCCTTTGTGTCGCGAAGGAAAACCGCCACGTCGGGACAGCGGTAATCTTCGGTCCAAACGCCAACTTGTGCTGCCAGATTGATCCCCGGAAATACCTCGGCAAGTCCTGGCCAACCCAACAATTCAATAAGTATTGTGCAAAATTTACCTGCCAAGTTTTGATGTTCAAAATTTGCCAATGGCGTCATCATATAGACTCCTTCCCAGACTTCGTCGAATTTATCCGCGCCCCATGCCCGACGCTGTTCAATCAAACGCTCTGCGATCAGCGGATCAAGAATCATTGTGGCCATAATAGTCGCCTCTTTTTACAACCTGGGACCCTGCTCATCCATTATTACCCAAAATGGGTGGAAAAACAAGCCGCTTATTCAATCATCCACAGTGTCAGCGTGTCTTTGTCTTTTATGAAGATGCGTTTTCCGGCGATTACGGGGTGGGCGTAGATCGACGTGTCGGAAACTTTGTATCGGGCCAACTCTTCATATTCTTTGTCATCGGGTTTGTAGACGATCAATCCTTTTTTTTCGGTGAGCGCGATGAGCACCGAGCCGGCGTCGATGATGGAACCGAACGGGCTGAGCTTGTCCTTGGCGGTCCAAGCCTCCTGGCCGGTTTGGGCGTTCAGGCAGAACAGGCTGGCGCGTTCGGAAAGGCCGTATAGCAGGCCGTCTTTGAGCACGGGCGTATTAAATATCGTGGCCACGGTCGAACTCCAAAGCTCTTTGACAGTGAAGGCGTCGCCTTGTTTTTCGATCTTCACGGCCTTTGTGCCCCGGGTTGCGCCCGTGTAGATCAGGGTTTGGCCGTCGACGATTGGAGTGGGGGCGTTGAAAGACCTCCCTTTCGCCTCGAATGGTATTTCCCACAATAGCTTTCCGTCGGCCGTTGCCACGCCAACGATTCGCTTTTCGGTCAGAGTCACGATCTGTTTCACGCCGTCAGCGGTCATCAAGACCGGCGAAGCAAAGCTGGGACAATCGCCGGGGCCCCATTTCCACTTCACATTGCCGGTGGTCAGGTCGAGAGCCAGAATGACACCGGTGTCTTTTTTGCCGAGCTGTGCGATGCACATCCCATCGACAACCATGGGCGACATCGAGGGGTAGAACGGCGACTCGGTAGTTGCGTAATCTTCATTGCGCCAGAGCAGCTTGCCGCTGGCCGCGTCGAGGCATGATAGAACGCAGCCCAGGCCCAGCGTAACGACCTTTCCATCGGCAACCGTGGGCGAGCTCCAGGGGCCGGGATGCGCGGAGGGCGGACCGGTAACAGTAATGGCGGGATACTTGTTTTGCCAAATTTCCTTGCCGTCGGCGGCGTTAAGGCACAGTATGACCTCGTCGTTTTCCTGCCGTGTAAAGACATAGAGCCGGTCGCCCACCAAGGCCGGGGTTGCATCGCCCAGTCCCACGGTGGTTTTCCACTTTTGGGCGAGTTCCTTGGGCCAGGCGGCCGGGGCGGTGAACCCGCTTATCTTTCCATCCCGATTCACGCCTCGCCACTGAGGCCAATCCTGAGCATCTGGCGGGGTTGGAGATATGTCATAGATTAGGGACCGACCATCGCCTTGCCTCAGAGGCAAATCCTGCGCAAAGGCGCATGCGACGGCAAATAGAACCAAACAGCCCGCAATCGCGCCGATCAATCGTTTTGCGTTTAACATGGCAGGTTCAATCCTTTCGTGCAAAAAACATGGAAAATACTCCCAGAGCAAGCTCCGGGGCTAAACGAAGAATACATTATAAACTTTCTGCCCACTGCCCACTGTCCACTACCCACTGTCCACTGTCCGCTATTTCTTTTCCCGCACGTCGTAGCACAAGAGCAGGTCCTGATCGCGGACGTATAACATGCCGTTGAATATGACCAGGTAGGGCCAACTTTCAAGTTTGCTGCGGTCGGGCTGAGCGAAGCGGCCTTGGAGTTTGAAGCCATCGGGCGCGGCCTCGACCAGGCTGATCGGTCCTTTCTCGTCGCGGCAGTACAACATGCCGTCGGCATACAACAGCGAGCACTTGCCCGAGGTTTTGTCGGACCACTTGACATCGCCGGTATTGAAGTCCAAGCAGGTGAGATCCTTGGGATTATTGCACCCGTAAATCATGCCGTCGTGGAGGATCACGCCGCCGTGATGGTTTTGCATTTTTTTGCTGAAGAAGACCTCTTTGGCTTCGAATTGATCGCCGGTGCGTTTTATATCAACGCGTCCGCCGCCGCACCCATATCCGCTGGCGGCGAAGACCGAGTTTCCGGAAACGATGCAGTTGGAGATATTGGATACTTTGCTTGCCGGGGCGTCGTAGCGCCAGAGGAGCTTGCCGTCGTCGGCCCGCACCGAAATTACGCCTTTGGCGGTAAGGTTGATGTATTGATCGACACCATCGATTGTGGCTTTCATGACCGATGCGTATCCGGCCGCGTCGCCCACTGATGCGCCCCAAATTTTTTCGCCGTTGGTTTTATCGAGGGCCACGATGGTGTTTTTTTCTCCGCCGGGAGTGCAGATTACCCGGGGCCCGTCGATTAGCGGCGATTCGGCATAGCCCCACATGGGGATTTTTCCGCCGAAGTCGTTGACGAAATCCTTTTGCCAAATAATGCGGCCGTCTTTAAGATCCATGCACACCAACTCGCCGGCGATTCCGGTGGTGTAAAGGCGATCGCCGTCGATGGTGGGCGTGGCTCGCGAACCGGGATGGCCCGCCCCTTTGCTGCGCACCTGTCCGAAATCGGCCCGCCAAATCGGCTTGCCTTCCTTGCCCGCGTCCAGGGCCACGACCCACTGTTTGTCGTCCTTATGCCCCTGGGTGTAAATCACGTTGCCCACAACGGCCACGGTGCTAAATCCCTCGCCCAGTCCGCTGGTTTTCCAAGCCAAGGGCGGACCGTCTTCCGGCCACTCTTTCAGCAATCCGCTTTCGCGGCAGATGCCGTCGCGATTGGGTCCTCGAAACCCGGGCCAATCGTCGGCCCGGCCGGGCCGCGCAAGGATCGTAAGGAGTCCTGCACACAATAAAATCCACAATGGCGTAAAGCACTTTTTCATGGTTGTTTCTCCGGATTTGATAGTCTTCCCCAGCCGATTTCGGTTGGCAACGGCGCGAGGTTTTCCGATTTTCTCCATTATGGAGGGGGGTGGGGAACTTTTTTCTTTTAAACCTCATCTAAAACCTAGAATTGTACGGATTCTTATTGTCTATTTTATCCGCTTTGCATATAGAATGATAGCGTGCAAAAGCCGCAAAACCAGCCCCCTTTCCCCAAGGAGCATGTCATGTTGAAACACATCTGTACTGTCACCTTGTTAATCGCCGCAACAATAAATGCCACCGCCCTGGCCGCGGCCGAGGAACCTAAAAACACCAATCTGCCGTTAAAGCGAGTGGTGTTGTTCAATTCCGGCGTCGGCTTTTTTGAACATTCCGGCAAGGTCAACGGCAATGCAACTGTAGAGATGAAGTTCAAAACCGATCAGATCAACGATCTCTTGAAGAGCATGGTGGTGCAGGATCTGGACGGCGGGCGGATCTCGACCGTCAACTACGAATCTAAGGATCCCATCACAAAAACACTGAAGACTTTTTCCATCGATCTGACGGCCAATCCCACCTTGGCCCAACTCTTGCGGCAAGTCCGCGGCGAGCGGGTCGAACTCGAAGCGCCCAACAAACTCGCCGGCGTGATCCTCGGCGTGGAAACCCGAAAAAAACAAATCGGCGAACAGACTACCATTGACATTGACGTCCTCAACCTGCTGACCGACGCCGGCCTGCGGGCCGTGCCTATGGATACCATCACTACGATAAAATTGACCAACGAAAAACTCGACGCCGAACTGCGCAAGGCACTGGCCCTGTTGGCCTTGACCCATGCCGCTGACAAAAAATCCGTTGAACTGAGCTTCTTGGGCAAAGGCCAGCGCCGAGTGCAAGTGGGCTACATCCAGGAAGCCCCGGTGTGGAAGACCACCTATCGCCTGGTGCTCTCCGATGAAAAACCCCTACTGCAAGGCTGGGCCATCGTGGAAAACACCTCCGAGGAAGATTGGAACAATGTGAATCTGTCGCTGGTAAGCGGCCGGCCGATCTCGTTCGTCATGGACTTGTATCAACCCTTGTACGTGCCGCGCCCGGAGGCGCAGTTGGACCTTTTTGCATCGCTCCGCCCGCAGACGTATGGGCAGGACCTGGCGAAAAGAGAGAACCTATTCAGCGAATTGAGACAAGAAACCAATGCACCTGCGAAGGCCCGTTCGGGGGGAGCAATGGGCGGCGGCATGGGACGTATGATACCGGGCAGGATGCTCGCTCGCGCTCCGGCTGCTGCTGCTGTCGATCAGCCACGGGTACAAGTCGAAGAAATGGAAGAAGGGTTGGATGTATCAGTTATTCGCGGGCATGGCGTGCAATCGGTGGCCCAGGCGGCCGAGTTGGGCAGCCTGTTCCAATATAAAATCGATACGCCGGTTAGTCTGCCCCGCCAGCAGTCGGCAATGTTGCCCATCGTCAACGCCGACGTGAAGGGCGAAAAGGTGTCGATCTACAACCAGAACGTACAGGCCAAGCATCCGTTGTGCGGCTTGCAGTTTACCAACACCTCCGGCTTGCACCTGATGCAAGGGCCGATCACGGTTTTCGACGGCGGAAGTTATGCCGGCGACGCGAAAATCGAGGACCTTCCGCCGGACGCTCAGCGATTGATAAGCTATGCCGTGGACCTGGACACCGAAGTCGCGCCGCAGACCAAGGGCCGGCCCGAGGAATTGCTCAGCGTTCGGCTGCTTAAAGGCGCGCTTATCGCCAGGCGCAAGTATGTCCGGGAGCAAGAGTACACGGTGAAGAATTCGGGCAAGGTTCTGAAAAAAGTGTTGATCGAGTACCCGATCGATGTCTCGTGGAAACTGGTCAAGCCCGAAAAGCCCGCGGAAAAGACCCGCGATTTGTATCGCTTTGCCGTCGAGGCCAAGCCCGGCGAGCCGGCCCTTCTCACGGTCGAGGAAGAACGGACCGACAGCCAGCACATTGCCATGAACAATCTTGACGACGGCTCGACCCAGTTCTACTTGCGCGCCAAAATCGTCAGCGACAAGGTCAAGGAGGTGTTGAAAGAAATCGTCAAGCGCAAGGCCGAATTGGGCCAATTGACGGCCAAGAAGCAGCAAGTCGAACAACGCATCCGCGAGATCGGCGAGGACCAGACCCGCATCCGCCAGAACATGGCCCAACTCGATCGCAACAGCGACGTATACAAGAACTACGTGAAAAAGTTCAGCGATCAGGAATCGGAGATCGAAAAACTCCGTGCCCAAACCGCCGCCCTGGCCGACGAAGAAACCGGCATGCGCAAGTCGCTGGACGAGTACATGATGGGATTGGATTTGCAATAATAACTCACCGTTTGCAAATTTCATGATAAAATGGTCGGTATTGCGGCGTTTTTAAGGTCGAAGGCACTGTATTTTTTGGGCCGAAGGCCCTACATTCTCCCAGCCCAGGGCAACGCCTTGGGGATGATGAACCAAACTATTCCCGCTTCGGCCCAACGGGTCAACCTTTCCGGCTTTGTTGACAGGTTCGATTACGGATTATATGATTAACGCTTAACGGCGGTTTGATTCTATATGACGCCTGCCAAACAAAGAAACTCGTCTTGGACGGCGGATCCGGATTGGCGAAATAATAAAGTCGATTAAAAGGATGGTAGGCATGTTTCGTTGCAATTTTGCCGCAAGTGCGATGTTGTTTGTCGGCATTTTATTAGCAACGAGTTTTAGCGGATGTTCAGATAATTCGCCTAGTTCGACTCCGGCGACGAACGATACGCCGTCCGGTTCCGCGACGGCATCTTCGCCTTCAACGCCGGCAAAACGGCCCGCGCCGCCGCCGGCTCCGCCGCAATCGGCATTCGATTCAACGCCAGCCAAGTCAACGGATGCCGGGCAATCGACAGCGCAGACTACTTCGCCGCCTTCTTCTCCGGCAAAGCCCGAGCCAAAACCGGCGGCCAACCGCACCTATCCGCCGCAAATGCTCCCCGACGCCACGACGGATATTCCAGCTTGGGCCGGAAAGGACAAAGACGAACCCTTCGACGTGAAAAAATATCTGGAAAGCCGCGCAGCCCCGCTGGATAACGCTGCGCCGTTATATTTTGAAGCCATGGCGGAATTATGTCCTTTTATGGACTTTGTCTACCCGCCAGATCAATGGCAGGAACGCCTTCCTAAAGTCAAGGCACTTGCAGAAGATATATCCAACGTGTTTGACATTGAAAAACTAAAAAATGGATCAGTATCTTTGACTGAGCTCGAACGCGTCTTGAAAAATGCCGAGTCGGTCCAGGAGAAAATTGATAAAGCCCAGAAAATAAATAAATGCATATTTATTACCGGAATGAGAATTGATTCAAATCTTCCCCATTTAGACGCATCAGGATATATTTGCGACCTTGAGGTATTGCAGATTTATCATGCCGGCAAAAGTGGCAATTTTACAGAAGCCGAACAGGCGATTAAACGAATGTTCCGGCTCACTCATGATATCTGCCAACGCGGATTTGCTTATGCGCTTCTGACATCGATTGATTTGGAGAAATGTATTATTACAGCAATAAATAAATACACATTGGATCAGAATAATTTAACTACAAAAGAATGCGACCATTTAATAGATATGCTTATGGAGCAGCAGCACGATACAAATCATGCTCTTCAGGAAGTATTACAGATGGATTATATCATGGGCCGCAACACAATTGCGGATGTGAAACAAGGGCGTATGACATTAGAAGATATTAGGAAAAGATTTCCAAAACAACCCGATAACTACTTTACGGACCTGGGCAATTATTTGCCGCATGCAAACTGGCAGGCTGAAATAACCGCTTATAATCAGGCATATTCTTCAATCCTTGGCATGGCTGATCGGCCCTATTATGAAATAAAGAATCGCTATGAGACGGAAGTGGAATCAAAATTAAGGAATCAAAATGTAAAATTAATAGATTGGATAATTCCAAATATTCCTTACTTATTAGGTCTCAGGGCCAAAGAACAAGCGAAACTATCCAGCACTTTGTGCATGATCGCGGTGCGGAAATATGAATTGACGCACGGCAAGCCGCCGCCTTACCTGTCTACCGCCATAGCCGGAACCGTGCTTAAGGAAATCCCGGTTGATCCTTTCACCGGAAAACCCATGCGTTATGAATATGCTGACGGGAAGTACAAAATATCTTACGGTTCGGATCAACAAAATTCCGGCGGAACCGGGAATTGATTATTCCAAAAAGAATGCCGGGAAAAATCAGAGCCGGGGCGTATTGCCCCGATAGGTCCGCTTCCGGTACAGCCCGGCTCCGAGGCAAAAGCGCGACCGCTGGTCGCGGCTTTAGAATTTGCAATCGGAAATACTGTGTTCAAGCACAAGTGGGCAGTGAACTGCCCACCCCTTTTTCTATTTCCCCGTTTCTCGATCCTTGTCCGCCGTTGCTTTGCCTTGATTTGCCACTCCGCGGGTGTATTCGCGGAATTGTTCGGCCCATTCTTGCGGTGGGGCGAAGCGACCGGAGTCGCGGAGGTCGCGGAGTTGGTCGGTTTTCGTGCCGCCGTGCTTTATAACCGTAGTGCCGGGGCGCAGACCGAGGCTTTTCAGGGCGTCGTCGAGTTGTTTTTTGGCCGCCTCGCCGCGAATACCTTTTTCGTCGGCGGCCTCGCGAAGCTGTTGCCAGCGATCGATGAATCGTTGCGCCTGCTCGCGGGTCCAGCCCAGGCGCTCCAACAACTCGGGCCGATCCTTGGCCAATTGGTCTTCAAGATGTTCCAGGGCGAGTGTGGTTTGCTTTCGGGCGTAATCCAAATTGATTGCATCGGCGCCGGATTGTTGGGCTTCGGACTGATTGGCGTTTTCGCCGGTTGGGCCAGAACCGCCGCCGCTTGTTGGATTGCCGGGACTGGACGCCGATGGTTCATGCCCCAACTGATTGCCTGAGGGTTCGCCGCCAGCCTGTTTCTCGCCAGCCTGTTTCTCGCCAGCCTGTTTCTCGCCAGATTGTTTCTCGCCAGCCTGTTTCTCCCCGGATTGTTTCTCGCCAGCCTGTTTTTCGCCAGCCTGTTTTTCGCCAGATTGTTTTTCGCCAGATTGTTTTTCGCCAGATTGTTTTTCGCCAGATTGCTTCTCTCCGGACTGTTTTTCACCGGACTGCTTCTCGCCAGATTGCTTCTCGCCAGACTGTTTCTCGCCAGATTGCTTTTCGCCAGATTGCTTCTCACCAGATTGCTTTTCGCCAGATTGCTTTTCGCCAGATTGCTTGTCGCCAGATTGCTTTTCGCCAGACTGTTTCTCGCCAGATTGCTTCTCACCAGCCTGCTTTTCTCCAGCC
>JBEKGL010000002.1:0-25404 GCA_050012815.1 Thermoguttaceae bacterium | reverse complement strand
CATAACGCAACGGCACGCCCGAGGAGCGCAACAGGTCCAAGTCGCGAAATATCGTCCGCCGGCTGACGCCGCATTCCTGCGCCAATCCCTCAATGTGATATCCTTTTCCAGCCTGAAGCAGACTGATTAGATTCAGCAGTCGGTGGATTCGTGCTAGGTTCATAAGCCGAGGGACTCGTAGTGTCCGGCCATTTAATACGTGAACTACTGATATCGCTGTTTTGGGCGGAATTACCGGCGGGTTCGGCGGAAATTTCCTGGTATCCTGCTTGTTGCACCTCCGGCTTGATCGTGATTTTGGACGATTTTTTCCAGCCGGAGGCGGCAATCGCGGTATCCGCTGTTGCTTTTATGGTGGTTGATTTTTTCGCCGCCGCCTTGCCTGCCGCCGCCCCGGCATCGGGCAGAAGCTTTGGTTCTTCCGGCATGGCCGGAGTCGGCTCGGCCGGTTTATAACCGGGGTCGATCGTTTGCGGTTCAGGCGTGGGCACCAGTTCGGGCCGCGGCATATTGACCGGCTTGGAGTCTTGCTCGTTTTGGGCGTCGTCGCCGGAAAATCCGCTCGATCCGTCGGCATGTTGTTCGTACGGCCCGCGGCTGATGACCTTCGGCTGGGTGAATCCGTAGTCGAAGTACGTCGACGCATCGCGGGCTCGGGCCCGGCGGCGGGCGTCGAAGTACGCCTTGCCCGGCCAGGGACCTTCCGCCAAATATACGCCATTGTACTCTAAAAGCGAACCCTTGCGATAGTGAACCTGCATGATCGCTTTGTTGTAATTTATGACCGAACGGAAGTAATCGCTTTCGGCCTGGGCCAGGCGCTGCTGTGAAGAAAGCAACACGTCGAAGGTAATGGTGCCGGTTTCGTAGGCCGCGGTCACGGCATCGACCTGCCGTTGGGCGGATATGCGGCGGTTAAAATTAGTCCCGCTGAGGACCTCGGCGGCCTCCATGTCGCGTATGGCAAAGGCCAACTGATGCGAGACTTCCAATTCGGCCTCCCGCAATTTAGCCCGTTCCTTGGCTATCTGCAATTGGGCGTTGCGCACCCCGGCCATCTCGCGGCGGAAACCGATGGGCATGGTGAATTGGAATCCCAATTCCCAGGATTGCATATTGCCGTCGGTCAACGATTGGAAGGCGTTTGGCTCGGGATCGGTGCTGAATATATCGCCAGTGCCGCCGGAAGATACGAGCAATTTATTGCCAAAACCAGTCCAAGTATACTTGCCCACGGCATCGAGTTGAGGGAGGAGGAAATTTTTCGCGGCGATCAATTCCAACTCGCGCCGCTTGACCACCCATTTTTGCTGGCGAAGTTCCACGCTGCGGGCCAGGGCCTCGCACTGGGTGTCGTTCCAATCGAACGACACCTTGGCGGTGGTGGGCTCGTCGATGGGGCGAATTAGCCTGCCGTCGGTCGCCGCCAGTCCCATCAGGTACCGCAATTTGGCCTCGGTATCGTACAATGCGCTAAGCGATTGTTCCACGGAGGTGCGGAAGAGGAAGTAATTTTCCCGGGCTTGGGCTTCGATTTCGGCCTCGCCCCCTTTGGCGCCTAATTTAGATAATGTGTAAACTCTTCGCCAGGTCGTCAACGCGCTCTCGCGCCCGGCCACGACCGCATTGAGCGAGCGATAGTTGAAGTACAACTCCCAATAGGTCGTTTCCACGTCGGCCACCAGGTTGCGCACCGAGGCCTCGAAATCGGCCAGGGCGATGTCGGTGTTGATCCGCGCGAGCATCACGCCGTTGTACGCGCCGGGCTGAGCGCCCGGCCCGGCGATGCGGTTGAACTGCACGCCGGCGCCGCGTAGTATCGGCTGCCGCATTTCGGCCTGTATATTAGTGGTCCAATTGGCTGGAATATGTGAATCATATTCCGTCCCGTAAAGTATGTAATTGACATCTTGTTTGGTGTAACTGGTGATATTGCGCAATGAAAACGTTCCGCCGGTGGCGTTTGTTTTTTGCAATTGGGCCTGGAAAGAGTTGGTGTCCTGCATCGTCTCCATGGCGATGGAATTTACGCCGGGGAAAAAGGTGATCGACGGCGTATCGGTCTTGGCCCAGACCGAACTGAGACTAAATTGCGTGTCGAACGCCGAAAGCGCGGCTTCCACGCCGCTGCGTGGATTGCTCTCGGCAAGGGCCGGATCGTAAATCGAGGGAACGGCTTCCGAATTGCGGAGCAGAAATTCCGGCGGCCCCTGAACCTGACCGCCGATGGTCCGCATTATCTTGTTGTTGGTAAGCGCATTGCGAATGGCTTCCTCGAGTTTCAGGTCCCAAACCGACGTGGGCTGATTGTTTTGCAGCGAGAACGGCCGAACGGCCCCTTGTACATCGTCAAGGGTGCAAGATTCCACGTCAGGATATTCGATCTCAGTGGCCATCCCCTTATAGTGGGAAAGGTCCTTATCCTCGTGGAAATAAAAGGGCTGTTGCGGCTGACATCCTGCTAAAACAATAAAGCAGGCCGCAATGACTGCGATAAGTAGGGGGGACTGCCGACTCATGGTTCGCATTCCTGTTCGGTTTGCATGTGTGGAGGCGATTAAATCTTGAAACCCCCACGTTTTGTACATTTTCCATTTCGTTTCCCCCCGGCCGTCTCCGTCGGGAAGCAGCGCAGTATGCGCGTGATCCCAGACGGAGAAATCGGCAAACTTGATATCGGCAGCCCAATCCATAAACTTTGACACTTCTTTGCGACCGGCAATCATAACGCGGATTTTTTATACTTTACACGTTACGTATCTTGCCAAGTTTAGCCAAAATAAAGGCCAAAGCCCAAAAACTTGAGACTGGAGGCAGTGTGAGGCGGGGTGAGATGTGGAAACCTCAGCACGGTGGAACTATCGATACACCGGCAGACGAAAGGACTGGTATTTTTCAGGTCTTGCCATATTACCCATTTTGACTGATGAGTTTATTTAGACACCCATCATTGGGGGTTGTTGCCACCATGCAAAGGATTTCTAATTAAATACTATGGAAGTTTTGCAGTACGCTATTCCCCCTGTTTACCACAATTTGCTGTTTTTCGCGGAGATATACGATAATATAACAATAGCGGCACATAATACCGTTTCCGGTGTTTAATATCGCTGCACGTTTAGTTGAGAAAAAAACCTTCGGAACGCTATATCCCAACGAGGATTCGTAGGAGTAGAGATCATGAAATTCAATTGCATAGCCCTTTCGTTAATAGTTTTGGCCGGATACGGATTGGAAGCCTGGGGGCAGACAACATCAAGATCAAGTTCATCTGGCATGTTTGGCTCGAGCAGCAGCATAGGCTCAGGAATTTCCCAGTTGTCGGGCTCGGGTTTCAACGGGACCAGTTCTTCAATGAGCGGCTCGAGCGGCATGAGCGGAATGAGTGGCATGAGCGGAATGAGTGGATCGAGTGGTATGAGCGGTATGAGCGGCATGAGCGGCATGAGCGGCATGAGCGGCATGAGCGGCTCGAGCGGTATGAGCAGCGGTTTGGGAACCAGTTCGAACAATTCGTCGTCGTTTATCGGCGCAAATACCGGCGGCTCGTTCATAGGCGCCAATCAAACCGGTCAGAACACGGGCATGGGCATGGGGACAAATTCCTTCAATTCCAGGTCTTCAGGGATGTACGGATCGAGCAACACCAATCGTACGGGCCAGCAGTACAATCAAGGCGGATACGGAAACCAGTCTGGTTCCACTCAGACCCAACTGCGCGTCGTCAGACGCGCGGATTTCGAGTATGCCAAGCAATCCGGCGCCGGCGTTAGTTCTGAGTTGGCCCATTGTCTACAGGAGACTGTGGGAGGCCGATCGAATTCGAATTCGCGGATTGAGGCGTCGTTTCAGGGAAATACGCTGGTTTTGAAAGGGGTGGTTGCCACTGACCAGGATCGCGATATGGCTGCATTGGTTGCGCGTTTGGAGCCGGGAGTCGACCGGGTGCAAAACGACTTGGTTGTAAAACCGGCTGGGCAAACCGATTCGAAAAAGTAGTTCCGGCATTGACTGCCGCGGTTTCCGGATATTGGGCCGGTTGATTCTGTTCCGCCATTTGGCCCGTTGCGTTTTTTACTCCGGTTCTGGTTACGTACTTTGGATCAACCGCGGGAAGCGATGCCGCCGGGTTGCTCGTTACGAAGTTTCCCGCGTTGCCGTTGAGCATCGACTTTCTCAGGCTGCTTTGCGGTGGAAGTTTTATGGTTGCGGCTTCGATGTTGCGCGATTGATCGGCGGCGTTTTGCCCGGCGTCCTGAATTCTAGAACCCACCGGCGGCAGCGGCGTCACGTAGGAAGCCGACTGTACCGGAACGTTTTGTGCGCGGGCGCCCGGCGCCGTTTGCGGCGCGCCCGACGGCAAAGCTCCCCCGCTGGAATTTTTCGCCACCTGCTGGATTTGGCCGGGCAGTATTTGTTTGGTCTGTTCGCTCACCACGACGCTGCCTTTTTCCGGCGTGAAGCGGGCAATCAGGCTGATTTCCTTTTGCGGTCCGCCCACCTCATCCCACGGTATCCACACGCTGTAGGAATGGCCCAATTTCGACTTGCTGTAATGCGACGGCAGTTGATCCTTGGTGAAGACGTATTTGCGGCTTGGTTTCACGTTATTCAGATCGCGGTTGGTTTCATCGAAAGCATAAACGGTCAACGTGCCATCGACTTTTATGGCCTCGGGTTTGTCGCCTTCGTAAAATATCAGCCGGCCGCCGAATCCCCGCAGAGGAACCTGGTTGGGCTGATATAAGACGGTATCGGTCCACGAGGCGATAATCCGGGTAGGCGTTCCCGGCGAGTCTTCGCCGGTAAACGGCCATACATTCGGCTTCGATATTTTCAGCGGCGCGCACCCGGCGGCCAGTTCCAACACAATGACCGTGAAAATCGCTGATTTCAAGGAGTATAATCGCGACATTCGATTCTCTCTCCTGTTAATATAATCTGTTCCGGTTATGGTTATGGTGATTAAGTTTTTTTCTATTGATAATACTGCTGCTGGGTCGTGGGATAGTTTGGCGGCGGATTGTAAGTGGTCGGCGTCGCCGCATTGGAAGTATTGGGATAAGGCTGATACGAGTTTGCCGCGCCGGATTGGGGCACGGTCCGCTCGTAGGCGGCCGGTTGAACTCCCGGCGGCGTCGCGGACGATTGCGACGGCCGAAATTGGCCGTTGATCTTGCGATAAGCCGCCACATCGGCGGGCATGTAACCTTTTTGCGGCGTCATGGCGCCTGTGTCGGGCTGTGGAATGCGCGGCGGTTCGGACGGCGCACCCGACGAACCTGACGGAGCGGCGTTATTATCCTGACCATTCATGGGCGATGGCGTGGGGATGGCTTCCATACTCGAGGGCTTTTCCTCGACCGCGGAAGGTTTCTCGCCCCGCGGATTAACATCCGGATAAATCACATCGGTATCCTTGTCCGACCAATCGCCGCCGCGCGGCCGCAAACTGCTTATGCCGGTTATGGCGATCACGTCGCCCAGGCACCAGTTCATCCTCGCCGCCTCGATCTTTTTGATCTCATCGGCCTGCTCGATGGTGCGCACGATATGCGGCGTCATGATAATCAGCAACTCGTCGCGCTCGTTGTTCACGCCGTCATAGCGGAACAATCGTCCCAGTACGGGAATATCGCCCACCCAAGGCACTTTGCGGTGAAAGTCCGTCTTACTTTTCGTTATCAATCCGCCCAGAATCACGGTCTGGCCGTCCTGTGCGCTTACAGTGGTTTGGACCAAAGTGATGGGGATTTGCGGCTCGCGGATGAGTTGGCCGTTTACCGAGGTGATCGGTGTGCCTTCCGCCTCGGGCCCCACTGACGATTTTTCCGCTTGCAAGTACATGGCGACGACGTCGTCCGGGCTGACCCGCGGGGTAACCTGCATGATTAGACCGACCTGCTGCGGGGATACCGTATTTGTCTGGCCGACGGTGTTGCTCGAGGAACCGGTTATCATTTGCACCGTCGCCCCGACTTGGATATAAGCCGTTTGATTATCCATGGTCATCAATTGCGGCCGGCTGAGCACTTCCACGCGTTGATTCACTTTTAACGCCCGCAGCATAACGCTCACGCTCTCGCTGGAGGCTGAAAACAAGAACCCGCCGTATCCCAGATCGGAGTTGGTCCGGTTCAGGCCGAAATTTGAAACCCCTTGCGTGCCGAGTTGGTTATAGTTGGTGGCGCTGGGGCTGTTGCCCAAAGACTGATTGTTGAAGGCTACACCGGGCACCAACGTGCTCCCGGTCGCAGTCGATGTGATTGCCGAACTGCGGTCGAAGAGCAGTCCGTCTTGAAGGCCCAACTCCACGCCGAATTCCTCGGTATCCTTCAGCGTCACCTGCGCTATGAGCACTTGGATCACCACCATCGGCGGACGCTCGTCGAGTTTATCGATTATGTCCTTGATCTCCTTATAATATCGCGGCGTGGCGCTGAGGATCAGGCTGTTGCTCACGGGCTCGGCCACCACGATCACCTCTTGTTCGATCTGTGCGAAGGGAGTGATTGCGCCCGCCAGGGACGTCTCCATCGTGCGGATGTTGGTAAGAAAAGTGTTGATCGCCGTGTAGACGCTCGCGGCTGGGGCGTTTTTCAGGCGGAATACGTGGTTTTCCCGTTCGCGCACGTCGCTCCCGTCCAGGCGCAGCAAGATCGCGTGGATGGTGTTTAAATCGCCCTTGCTGCCGGAGGCGATGATGCTGTTCGTTCGCGTATCCACTGCCAAATGGACGGGTATCAGCGCGCCTTCGCCTTCCAAGGCAACCGATGACAGACCGCTGGTGCTGCTGGTTCCTCCGAATGCCGTGGCGCCGGACGTGCCCGTGCCCCGGGTGCCGAAAAGACTCTGCAACATCGTCTGCAAATTCGTGGCGTCGCCGTTTTTGATGGTGAAGACCTTGATCTCGGCTACGGTCAAGGGCAGATCGTCCAGTTCGTGGATCAACGCCTCCAGCAGTTCGATGCTTTCAGCCGGAGCGGACACGATAATCGAGTTGGACTGCGTGTCGGCGGTGATGCTTACGTCGCTCAATATGCCCGATTCCAGCATCTTGTGTCTCTCGGCGTCGAGCGTGAAAAAGCGAAGCACCGCCGAACGCGTTTCCGAACTCGTGCCGGTGGCGGCGCGGGCGGCGGTCCCGAACGCTCCGGTCGTGGTCCGCTGCTGGGTAGTGGTGGTCGATGCTTGTCCGCTGATGGCGGATTGAATGATCGAGGCCAGGTCCGTAGCCATCGAATGTTCCAGCTTTATCACCCGCAGCACGTTCACCGCCGCGCTTGTCGGCGTATCCAGGCGGGAGATCAATTCGGCGACCTCGGCCATGTCACGCGGGCTGGCCTGAACTATCAACGAGTTGGAGCGGCTGTCCGTGGAAAGGATCACTTTGGTGCCCAATCCGCCGCGATCGGTATAGAAATCACTTACCGTGCTGGAGGCCGTGGACGCGGGCAAGTGCTTCAGCCGAAACACGTGAAATTGCGATTCCGGGGCAATCGGCTGATCCAACTTCCGCATCAGGTCCACGGCGGTTTTCACGTTCTCTTTCCGCCCCACGATCAACACGGCGTTGGGCTTGACCAGGGCCGTTATGCTCACGGTTCCCTGGCGCAAATAATACACGTCCTCGTAAATCGGCGTGATCAGAGTGGCCAGGGCCTGGCAATCGATGTACTTCAATTTGTAAATTTCCACGGCCGGTTCGGTTTTGGCGCTAAGCTGCTCGACCTGTTTGATGACGTTCATCACTTGTTCCACGTCCTTGCGATGGCCGCGGATAATCAACACGTCCAGCCCTTCCAACATCTCCACCTGGACCGGTCCGATCTGACCGATCTCCATCGCCGCTTTTTCCGCCGATAATTGCCCCGGGGCGGGAACCGCCTCCGTCGCGTTTTGATCCGCGTTTTCCCCGGGACCGGCTTCGGCCTGGGCGAGCAAAGTCGGACCATCCTTGAGCTTTAAGTCCGCTTTGGGATTTTGGAAAAGCTTTGTCGCCACCGGACTGGACGGAGTTTTGTCCGCGCCGGCTGTTTGCAACGCTTCCACCGCGCGCCGCGTCGCCGATATGCTTGAATTATTCAACGAAACTAGTTGCATGCTCTCGTTAATAGACCGAGGCGGCGAATCCATAGTCTTTATCAGCCTGTCGAACGAATCGACGGCCGCTACCCCTCCATACACGCTAACACGGTTCAGTTGCGGAATAATGTCGATGCGGACGGCGGTCCCGCCGGACAAGGTTAATTGGAAACTATTTGCACCCAGTTCCATGGGCGCGACCGCGCTAAGCCGGTTGCCCAACATTCTCGATAGGTTTTCTTCAAGTTGTTTTCCGTTGATATACTGCAAAGCAATGGAAATCGACTTGGTTCGGGCGCTGGTCGTGACGGGCGGATTATGGACCAAAGCGCCGCGATTCGGCGGCGATACGACAGTATTCTTAATGCCGGCCATGCCTTCGGCTATCTGCGATTGCACCTCGGCAGGCGCGTACACAAGGATTTGGGCCGTGCGGGAGTTGGAGGTAATCCGCACGTCGGATTGATCCTTGAATTGGTCTTTTAATCGGGCTGTCGTAGCCTCTATGATCCCAATCGGACAGGAATAAGCCTTAATAACTGGTCCGGCGTTCTGCTCCGCCTGGTCTTGTGCTTTCATTGGCATGTTAGCCAATAAAATTACCCCAACTGCCAAAAAAGCCAGGACTCCCAAGGCTTTCCATAGCCGCCTTTTTCTTGTAAGTGATTTATTGACAGACATTTAAGCACTCTTATTCATGGGGGACTAGGATATCCTATAATGCGTGGTATATGACCCGCAAAAGGCGCACCAACTACGCAACACGAATAATCGGCAAACTTTGCCCACTTCTCCATAGTCCTTCTGTAAAATAATAAAACTTATCCTAAATAGCCCCCCAATAAGTGGTCCCCAAGTCCGATAAAGGCTTGCATTTTTGGTCGAGTATTGACACAATAAAATGTGATAAACTCCAAAACCCGGAGTTTTGTCGTCACGCCTATGTAGCGACGGGGGAATCATCATGTTGATTAGGCCGGGGAATTATCTGCGGCTGGGAGCGATCTCATGGTCCGCACTTGTGCTGGCGTCCGTTTTATTGGCACCAAGGATTTCAATAGGTGATGATGAGAAGGCTGTTGGAACCGGTGAGGTTCAAATTGCGCCCGCATCGGATTCGGGATCCGAATCCAAAGCACAGCCCGAGGCCAACAAATCCGGTGAAAAGCCAAGGGCCAACCCTGAAAAGCCGGGCGAAGGACCGGACAAAGCAGGCGCTACGCAGGGAAAGCCGGGCGAAGCCTCGGGTAAGCCGGAAGGACCGCCGGGAAAACCGGGCGATGCGGCCAAGCCTGAAGAACCCAAGCCTACTCTGCGATCCACAAAACCGCCCAAACCGCCCGATCCCGAAGAATTAAAGATCCGGCCCGATGCCGATGGAAAAGTCCGTTTCAATTTCAACAATCAGCCTTGGCAGCCGGTGCTGGAATGGCTGGCCGAAATATCGGCAATGAGCCTGGATTGGCAGGAACTGCCCGGAGATTATTTGAATCTCAAATCCCGGCAACGTTATACGGTCCGCGAAACGCGCGATTTAATCAACCGCCATCTTTTGGCGCGGGGATATACCTTGCTCTGCCAGGGCGAAGTCCTATCGGTGGCCAATATCAAAAAGCTCGATCCGAGCCTGGTGCCGCGGGTCACGCCTGAAGAGCTTGATAAGCGCGATCCCCACGAATTCGTGAAAGTCTCCTTCCCCTTGGACTGGATTATGGCGGAGGCAATCATCGAAGAGCTCAATCCCATGAAAAGTCCGAACGGGAAGCTCACTCCGCTTAAATCCACGAATCGCCTGGAAGCCATCGATGCCGTAATCAACTTGCGCGAGATACGCGACCTGTTAAAGGATGAGCAATCGACCGACAACCAGCAGCGGCTTGTGCATGAATTCGTGCTACAATACGCCCGCGCCAGCGAGGTTCTGGAGCAATTGTATGCGTTGCTGGGCCCGGAAGCGAAGGCCGAGGGGACGCCGGGCATGCCCGGCGGGCCAAATCAGCCAGGCGGCGACAATGCCCAGCAGCAGGCCATGATGATGGCCCGTATGCAGCAACAGCAGCAACAGCAGCAACAAGGCGGGCAGCCCGGGGCGCAGGGCATGACCAAGTCCAAACCGCTGATAACGTTGGTTCTGAATCAGCGGAGAAACAGCATTCTGGCGCATGCCCCGCCCGATAAAATGGCCATCATTGCCCAAGCCATTAATGCCATCGACGTTCCCTTGGACACCACCCAGTCCTTGCTTTCTAATGTGAGCCGGATGCAAGTTTATCGCATCACGGGCGTCGATCCCGAGCCGGTGGTAAAGACGTTGCAGGAGATCGGCAATCTCGATCCCACCACCCGCCTGCAAATAGACAAAAATAATAAGGCGATCGTGGCCTATGCCTCGCTGGCCGACCACGTCACGATTCGCTCCGTGGTGGAAAAGCTCAGCGGCAGCGAACGCAAGTTTGAAGTGATTCGCCTGCGGCACCTGGCGGCCGATTACGTGGCCGGTTCGATCATGTTCATGATGGTCGGGGAGAAAAAGGAAAAGCCCAAGAACCGGCCGTATTGGATGATGGACTATGGAAATCAGTCTGGCGGCGACAAGGACAAAAGCGCCAACGAATTCCGCGTCGAGGCCGACGTGGAGCACAACCGGCTGATGCTGTGGGCCAACGAGATTGAATTGGGGGAGGTGGAAAATCTGCTGGTAAAACTGGGCGAAATTCCGCCCAAGGGCAGCCGCCGCGACACGGTCCGGGTAATCGACGTCCGCGACGGCAAGGAGGGAGAGGAATTGCTCGAGAAGATTAGGCGTGCGTGGCCGTCGATGGCCCCCAATCCCTTGTTGATAAATCCCGCCTCGGACTCGGAAAAAACGCCGCAGAAACCGGCGAAAGAAAAACTCCCGCCCCCGGAGCCGGCCGTGAAAAGCGCAGCCGGGCTTCCAGCGGAGTCCGATCCGATAAAGTTCGTGCAATTCAAGCGCGAGGAATCGCCGTGGACCGGATCTAAAGAGCCTTCCGGCAAAACGCCGCCTCC
The DNA here is from genome assembly GCA_050012815.1 of Thermoguttaceae bacterium. GTDB lineage: Bacteria > Planctomycetota > Planctomycetia > Pirellulales > Thermoguttaceae > JBEKIK01. The sequence goes on along the minus strand of JBEKGL010000002.1, from coordinate 14,289 downwards.
GGTCGAGATCAAGCAGGACGCCGACGGCCGCCTGATCATTTCCAGCGAGGACACCGACGCCCTGGACTCGATCGAGGAATTGGCGGCCCAGTTGGCTACGCCCCGCAAGGATTACAAAGTATATAAATTAAAGTATGCCTTGGCATACGGAGTGGCCTTGAATCTCGTGGATTTCTTCAAGGACGACGATAAGAAGGATTCTCGCTCGAATTTCTGGGATAATTATTACGGTAATAACCAGGACGACTCCAAGGATGACCGTCAAAACCGCTTGTCCAAGCGGAGGGCGCTGAAGTTCATTTCCGATTCGGATAGCAATACCATTCTCGTGGAGAACGCCGACGCGGCCCAACTGAAAACGATCGACGAGTTGATCGCTCTTTACGACAAGCCCCCGCCGGAAGATTCCCAATCGGCCCGAAAAACCGAGACTATTCATCTGGAATATTCCAAGGCCAAGGTCGTGGCCGAAACCATCAAGGACGTGTACCGCGATTTGCTCAGCGCGAACGACAAGGCCCTGCAAGGCGCGAAATCGAACGACCGCGAATCCGCCCGGACTTTCATCTACGAATACTCCAGCGGAGACGACGGAAAGAAAGAACAGAAAATGCCCAAATTCAAGGGCCAGCTTTCCATCGGAATCGACGATTTGTCGAACTCCCTGGTTGTTTCGGCGCCGGCCTACCTGTTCGATCAAGTACACAAAATGATAAAAGACTTGGACGATGCCGCCGCGCCGACTTCCACGATCAAGGTCATTAAATTATCGCCGGGCGTAAGCAGCCAGCAGGCGCGCGAAGTGCTCTCCGACCTTCTGGGAGAAGGCGGCTCCAAGGAAAAAAATCCGTCCACCTCCAAGCGCTCGGAGCCGAACAATAAACAGCAGTCAAAGCAGTCAAAGGGCAATCGCGCCAAATCGTCGGGCGATTCGTCATCCAAGTAGCTTGGACGCGGTAGAAAAATAACCGAACCATCTTAACCAGGAGGACAGGCATTCTTGCCTGTCTCTTTGGAGGCGGACAACAATGACCGCCCTCCTGATCCGTGGAGGCGGACAAGAATATCCAGCCTCCCGGTTGTTCGTCTTTTTAACTATCAGTTTGCCCTACAACGAGTTATACATGCTAGCATGAACTAATGTTTGGCATAACAAAATGGCAAACGGCCCCTTCCCACGATGCTCATTTTAGCCGGTTTTAAGAAATACCGAGCCGGCCCAAATTTTTGTAATTTGCCGCGAAAACCGCCGCCAGTTCATATTGGAAAGACGGCCCGATTATGCTACCGTATATGCCCCGCTGGTAATTAGGCTGCGTGGGGCGACAGGGAAGCTGGTTGCCCACAGTAGTCTAAGGACGTGAAGGAGCGTCCCGGGAACAATGCAAAGGCCGCGATCTGATTAAAGATGGCGGCCGGCCTGCAAGGAAGGAGGCCGACATGCATTCGGACCAAAAACTGGAAGTCCGCGTCCACATTCGCTGGATGATTCGGCGCGATATGCCCGAAGTCCTGGCCATCGAAAAACAGTGCTTCGAGTACCCCTGGACCGAAAACGACTTCATCAATTGCCTTCGGCAGCGCAATTGCATCGGCATGGTGGCCGAACACGAAGACCGGGTAGTGGGATTCATGATTTACGAACTCCATAAAACCCGAATTCACGTGCTCAACTTCGTGGTGGCGAAAGACTGCCAACGCCAAGGAGTGGGCAGTCAAATGATCGCCAAACTTACCGCCAAACTTTCCACTCAACGCCGCAGCCGCATAGTGCTGGAAGTCCGCGAAACCAACCTATCCGCGCAATTGTTTTTCCGCGAAAACGGTTTCCGCGCGGTGTCGGTGTTGCGCAGTTATTACGCCGATACCCCGGAAGACGCCTATATCATGCAATACCGCTATCGCCCGGAAAAAGTTCCCGCCCAAGCCGTCGACCGCATCACGCGCTTGGCCGGTTAGCAAGAATTCGTCCAAAATATGCAATTTTCAAGATTACGGGCGTAATCATTGCCAAACCGCAAGCGATTTCAAGATAACGGGCGCGGTTATTGCCAAACCGCAAGCCGTTTCCAGGGGCATTTCAAACCCGCCGGGTCTATCAGATCTTAGTCACTCGGATTATGCTTAAGAACAGTTTTCTTGAGGATCCAAATCATGAGCGAAGACCATCGCATCGGCGAGCAAACCTCGACCAACCAACCGTTTATCATCGAAGTGGCCGACCGTGTGCGGCGACTGCCGCCTTATCTTTTTGCCCAAATCAACAAATTGCTGCATGAAAAACGCCGTGCAGGCAACGACGTAATCGATCTGGGCATGGGCAATCCCAGCGATCCGTCCCAAGATTTGGTCGTGGAAAAGCTCACCGAAGCCGCCCGGGATCCGAAAAATCACGGCTATTCCGAGGCCAAGGGCATTTTGAGCCTGCGCCGCGAGGTGGCCTCTAAATACTTCAAACAGCATGGCGTAAGACTCGACCCTCAAGATCAAGTCCTGGTGTGCCTTGGATCAAAGGAGGGATTCAGTCATATGTGCTTGGCATTGGTCGGTCCGGGCGACACGGCAATTGTTCCCGCTCCCCACTATCCTGCCCATCTTTACGCGGTGGCAATGGCCGCCGCCAACGCCATCCTGTTGGAAGTAACCGATCCCGCGAATTTTTTATCCAACATCGATTACACCTGCCGGCACATGGTTCCGCGTCCGAAATTGCTGATTATCAATTTTCCCCACAATCCCACGACCACGGTGGTTGAACCGGAGTTTTACGTCGAAGTGGTGAAACTGGCCAAGAAGTGGAAATTCATGGTCATTAGCGACCTGGCCTATGCCGATGTGGTCTTCGACGGGTACAAGACCCCCAGTTTTCTTGCCGCCGCCGGTGCGATCGACGTGGGCGTGGAATTCACCACCATGAGCAAAGGCTACAACATGGCCGGTTGGCGCGTGGGTTTTGCCGCCGGAAATTCCGAAATGCTCCGGGCGCTTTCCACGATAAAAGGTTATTACGATTACGGCATGTTCCAGCCCATTCAAATTGCCGCCATCATGGCCTTGCGCCACACCGATGCCGCCGTGGAGGCGCAGGCCGCGATTTATCAGCATCGCCGCGACGTGCTATGCGAGGGCCTGGCACGGCTCGGCTGGCCGGTCGAGCGCCCCAAGGCAACTATGTTCCTATGGACAAAAATGCCCGAGCCCTGGGCCTCGCAAACCACTTCCTTCGAATTCGCCATGAAACTCCTGCAAGAGGGCGACGTGGCGGTCAGCCCGGGCGCTGGTTTTGGTCCGGCGGGCGAAGGACACCTTAGGCTCGCCCTGGTGGAAAACGAAAATCGACTCCGCCAGGCCGTGCGGCAAATCGGCCGCTGCCTGGGGAAATAGATTCTTTGTGTTGATGTTTGAACTCATTTTGCCTCCGACAGCCATCCATTACAGCACCATCGTGCCCTGACACTCTCTCCAAGGCTCCCGTTTTTTCAAAAATGTTGGATTTTAAACCTTATCTTAGTACATCTCGTTCCTAATAATTACCCAACTGGTTGGGATACTGCTCGACTTCACTTATCCCCCACTTACAGATGGATGGCTTGTTAAAGGTGTGATTTGTAGGTGAGAATCTATTGCCGTGCGTATGGGTGCGATAATGTTTTTTCTGTCAGAAGTCTTAATCTGAAGAAGGAGGGTTGGAAATGAAGTTTGACAATCTAGTTCATTACATGGCCGGGCTGGCCGTGTTGGCGCTGGCAGGTGCGTTTGGCGCCGACGCCTCCGCACAGGCCGCCAAAAAGCCCAACATCGTCGTTATCATGGGCGATGACATCGGCATGTGGAACATCGGCGCTTACCATCGCGGCTTGATGGCCGGGCGAACGCCGAACCTCGATAAGCTCGCCAAAGGCGGCATGCTGTTCACTGACTACTACGCCGAGGCCAGTTGCACGGCAGGCCGGGCGAACTTCATCACCGGTGAACTGCCCATCCGCACCGGCATGACCACGGTCGGCCAGGCCGGCGCCAAAATCGGCATCCCGGCGGAAGCCTGCACCATTGCCACCGCGCTCAAAGCGCAGGGCTATGCGACCGGCCAGTTCGGCAAGAACCACCTCGGCGATCTCAATGAGTTCCTGCCCACCGTCCATGGTTTCGACGAGTTCTTCGGCTATCTGTATCACCTCGACGCGATGGAAGATCCGGCGCATCCCGCCTATCCGCAGGAGTTGTTGAACGTCGTCGGTCCGCGCAACATGGTTCATTCCTGGGCGACCGGTAAGGATGACGCCACCGAGATGCCGCGCTGGGGCAAAATCGGCAAGCAAAAGATTGATGACGCCGGCACACTCTATCCGAAACGGATGGAGACGGTGGACGACGAAATACTCGATTACACGATTAAGTTCATGGACAAGGCCAAGGCCGCCAATAAGCCATTCTTCGTCTGGCTCAACCCCACACGCATGCACATCGTCACGCACCTCTCCCCAAAATACGAGGCGTTGCGCAACTCAAAGAATGGCTGGACCATTCACGAAGCCGGCATGGCCCAGATTGACGACATAGTAGGCTCAGTGATGCAGAAGCTCAAGGACATGGGCGTGGACGACAACACCATCGTCGTGTTCACCACCGACAACGGCACCGAGAACTTCACCTGGCCTGACGGCGGACAGACGCCGTTCGCGCAGTGCAAGGGGACGGTCATGGAGGGCGGCTTCCGCGTGCCGTGCATCCTGCGCTGGCCCGGCCATGTGCCGGCAGACTCGGTGCAAAACGGCATCTTCTCCGGCATGGACTGGTTCCCCACTTTCCTGGCCGCGGCGGGTAACCCGAACATCACCGACCAATTGCTCAAGGGCGTGACCCTCGGCGACCGGACTTACAAGAACCATCTTGACGGTTACAACCAGATGGACGCCATCACCGGCAAAGGCCCTTCCGCGCGTCACGAAATCTGGTATTTCGGGGAAAGCACGCTCGGCGCGGTGCGCATTGACGACTACAAGTATCGTTTCATTGACCAGCCGCAGGGCTGGCTGGGTGTCAAGGGACACGTTGACGTACCATTCCTGATCAACCTCCGCCTGGATCCTTTCGAGCGCACGGGCTGGCCGGAAGATGGGACTAAACACGGGTCGCAGGCATACTTCGATTGGTTCAAGTATGAATTCTGGCGCTTCGTATTTGTTCAACAACAAGTGGCGAAGCTGGCCCAGACGGCCATTGAATATCCACCGATGCAGCGAGGCGCGAGCTTCAATCTTGAGGCATTGAAAGCGGAGCTGGCGAAAAAGATGGAAGAGGCACAAAGCCACGGCACTGGCAATTAACGGAAATGGCCTTCACGGCGGGCGGTCCGCAAGGGCCGTCCCGGCTGCCGTAAGTATCAGCATTTTGGGCCGCACCCGTAACAACCGGGTGCGGCCCGGCAAACCAAAAAAACGGAAGGTACATGAAATTTTTGCTGGCGGTGACAGCGGTCACCGAAGCGGGAGCCGGCGTGGGGCTGATGTGTTGCCCGTCGGCGACGGTGGCGCTACTGCTCGGATCGCCGCTCGATACGCCCGCAGCGGTAACGCTCGGGCGAGTGGCTGGGGCAGCGCTGTTCGCGCTAAGCATCGCCTGCTGGCTCGCACAGTACGACGCGCAGAGCTGTGCCGCGAGAGGGTTGGTTGCCGCGATGGTGGTGTATAATTTCGGCGCAGTTGTCATCCTCGGTAGTGCAGGCATTCGGTTGCAGCCGGTAGGCATCGCCTTGTGGCCGGCAGTTGTTCTTCACGCAGCCATGACTGTCTGGTGCGTCACGCGTCTTTTGAGAACACCAACTCAGATCAGCGAAAAGACGAAATGAACAGAAAGGAGAAACATCCATGAAACCGATCAGACTCATAGCATTCACGGCGTTTACGGCAATCGCGCTGGTTCAGAGCGCGCGGGCCGACACCCCGTTGCCGTCCTGGAACGACGGGCCCGCAAAGCAGGGGATCATCAACTTCGTGGAGAAAGTGACGAAGGCCGGCTCGCCGGACTTCGTGCCGGTGGCCGAGCGCATCGCCACGTTCGACAACGATGGCACGCTCTGGTGCGAACAGCCGCTGCCCGTTCAATTTTACTTCGCGATTGATCGCATGAAGGCGCTCGCGCCGCAACATCCCGAGTGGAAGGACAAGGAACCGTTCGCCTCACTGCTCAAGGGTGATTTGAAAACTGCGCTCGCCGGCGGCGACCACGCGCTCCTCGAACTCGTCATGGCCACGCACGCGGGCATGACCACGGCGGAATTCGAGCAGATCGTTAAGGACTGGATTGCGACCGCGAAGCATCCCAAATACAAAAAACCCTATACCGAGTGCGTTTATCAGCCTATGGTCGAACTGCTCGCCTACCTCCGCGAGAACGGCTTCAAGACGTTCATCGTCTCCGGCGGCGGCATCGAGTTCATACGCCCCTGGGCGGAACAGGTTTATGGCATCCCGCCTGAGCAGGTCGTCGGCAGCAGCATCAAGACGAAGTTTGAAATGTGTGACGGCAAGCCCGTCCTTGTGCGTCTGTCGGAGCTAAACTTCATTGACGACAAGGCCGGCAAACCCGTCGGCATCAACCAGCACATCGGTCGCCAGCCCATCGCCGCGTTCGGCAACTCGGACGGTGATCAGCAGATGCTGGAGTGGACGGGAGCCGGCAGCGCCGCGCGACTCATGATGCTCGTGCACCATGACGATGCCGAGCGGGAATACGCCTATGGACCTGCCGGAGGACTGCCGGACACCAAAGTCGGCACGTTTTCCCAATCGCTCATGGACGAAGCGGTAAAACGCGGTTGGACCGTGACCAGCATGAAAAAGGACTGGAAGAGAATCTTCCCCTCGGACAAGTAGCACATGCGATATTCGCAATGGGAATCTCCGGGAAACCAATGGCCGATTGTTTGTCGGAATCATTCGCGCAGGAGAAAAGCCATGAGGTAGTGCTTTTACGAACAAGGGCGCAATATCCGACAAATCGGCGCTGATTGTCAGGCACGATACCTCTGGCTATATTAGGACGTGTTGCATCGGGTGGACAGACCGCTCACCAGGCAACAACGCAATCTTTTCAAAATCAATTTACCATGAGTAGAACCCGTTTCCCCTTTGAATTTCTCGTCATTATGGCTTTGGCGGTCGGTTGCGGGCGCGAATCTCGTGAGTCACGCGAACCAGCGCCACAACAAACCGTCGCGCAGGATCTTGACTCGAAAAATCAGTCACCCCAGCAACCCGTTCTTGCGCAATCGGAAGGCAAGGGGAAAGCGCTAGCCGGCTCGAAGACTTGCCGCGAATGCCACGAGGAGTTCTATGAGATCTGGTCCGCCTCGCGGCACGGCCTGGCAATGCAGCCTTATACGGCGGAATTCGCCAAGGCGAATCTGACACCACAGGAAGGCGAGGTCGCGATAGGAAAACGCAAATATCGGGCTGAAGTCGGCGAGGGCGAAGGCTGGATCAAAGAAAACGGCCCCAGCGGCGGGCACAATTATCCTATCGCTCACGTCATGGGCGGAAAGAACGTCTATTATTTCCTCACGCCCCTGGATCGCGGCCGATTGCAGGTGCTGCCCGTCGCTTATGACGTGTATAAGAAAGCCTGGTACGACATGGCGGCCAGCGGCGTGCGGCATTTTCCCGACCGCCGCGACGAGGCCCTGGACTGGACCGACCGCATGTTCTCCTTCAACACCACGTGTTTCAACTGCCACGTGAGCGAACTATCGACCAATTACAATCTCGCAACCGATACGTATCACACCACTTGGGCAGAGCCCGGGATAAGTTGCGAATCGTGTCATGGGCCCGGTGCCGACCACGCCCGCGCGATGGAAGCCGGCGTGGATGGTCACACATCTAAAGACATCAAAATCATCCGCACTAAAGAATTCTCCCCTGAGCAGATCAACGACATGTGCGCGACCTGCCATGCCAAAATGGTTCCGTTGTCCACTAGTTTCATGCCGGGCGACAAGTTTTTCGACCACTACGACCTGATAACGCTCGAACATCATGATTATTATCCCGACGGCCGCGATCTCGGCGAGAACTACACGTATACTTCCTGGTTGATGAGTCCGTGCGCCAAGTCGGGCAAGCTGGACTGCAATCACTGCCACACGCCCAGCGGGCGCATGCGATACGAAGGAGAAAACTCCAACCAGGCGTGCATGCCTTGCCACGAGCATTATGTTAAATATCCTCTGGACCACGGCCGGCACCAGCCCGGCAGCAAGGGGAACGAGTGCATCGCCTGTCACATGCCCATGACCCGGTTTGCCGCCATGGGCCGAACCGACCACTCGATGTTGCCGCCGGCTCCGGCCGCGAGCATGGCCTTCAAATCGCCCAACGCCTGCAACTTGTGCCATACCGACAAGGATGCCGCCTGGTCGGACCAGTGGGTTCGCAAGTGGTATCCGCGCGATTACCAGGCCGAAGTGCTTCGCCGCGCGGAGTTAATCGACCAGGCCCGCAAGCACGATTGGAAGCGGCTGCCCGAAATGCTGGACGAATTAAAGAAGAAAAACAATGATCCGGTATACAAAAATTCTCTGGTCCGATTGCTGCGTGGCTGCGATGACGAAAGCAAATTGCCCGTTATTTTGGAAATGTTGCGGGACGCATCGCCGCTGGTCCGCTCGAGCGCGGCCTCGGCTTTGGGTGATCATATTACACCGGAATCGCTCAAGGCGCTGCTTGCGGCAACCGCCGACGAGTCGCGATTGGTGCGGATCCGTAGCGCCGTATCCTTGGCGGCCTTACCGCCCGATCAGTTGCAAAACAATCGCGACCGCCGGAACCTGAACGGAGCGATCCATGATTTTATGACTGCCATGACTGCCCGGGGTGACGACTGGGCATCGTATGCCAATGTGGGCAATTTTTACATGGATCGGCGCGATTTTCCCTCGGCCATCGGCTACTTCGAGACGGCGGCCAGGTTGGAACCGCGGCAGATCGGCCCCATAGTAAATGCGGCCATCGCATACAGCAACCTGGGCCGAAGCAACAAGGCCGAACAGTGCCTTATGCAAGCATTGAAGTACGAGCCCGACAACGCGGCGGCGAATTTCAATCTTGGGCTTCTTAGAGGCGAGCAAAAACGTCTGCCGGAAGCGGAACAGGCCCTGCGAAAGGCCCTAAAGACCGATCCCCAAATGCACCAGGCGGCCTACAACCTGGGCGTGCTCCTGGCCGATAACAGTCTCGACCAGGCCGTCGAGTGGTGTCAAAAAGCGCACCGGCTTAGCCCAAACGACCCGAAGTACGCACATACCTTGGCATTCTATCAGCGGCAGAATGGCGACATTGATAGCGCCGTGGAATTGCTGCGGCAAGTTATCCGGCGAGATCCGCTTTACTGGGACTCTTATTTACTTCTCGGCGAGATATACGAAGACCGGCTCGAATACCTAAGGGCCGCGGCGGTATATCGCGACGCCTTGAAAATGGAGCAGTTGCCCAATGAATTGCGTCGGCAATTGGAAAACAAAGTGCATGCACTTGGGAAATAAAATCCAATACGACGGGCACTGGCAAAGCCAGAAGCGGCATACTTTTTATAGTTTTTCGTCAGTGCCATCCCGCCCGAATCTTTTCTCGCTGTTGAGCCATTCCTGGTATTGCTTCCAATCGTCTTCAATCAGCCGTTTTTTCTCTTCGCAACTCATCTTTTTAGTAGCGACGAGGCCAAGTGCCCAAAACCGAGGGTACTCTGCGGGAGCGAGCACATCTCGATAGTCGTTACATGCTGTCTTTACAAGCTCTTGGAGGCGATTAACATCACCGCGGCTCAACTTCAAAATGGCAAGTAGCACTCGATCCATCCCACCTCGTCGTTGCCATTCTTCGGACCCGTAGCCGCCAAGTATCTCAAGAACCAGGTCTTGGTTATTTGGTTGGAACTCCCGACGAATTATACGAAGCACATCGTCTCGGTTAACCTTCGGAATATAGTCGTCCATACTGTCCCTGTCCTTCCCGTGCCATTGCGGCGTTTTTGGCGATCAATCCGGCCACATAGCCGGCTTTGAATCCGGCGTCGATGTTTACCACGGCGACGTTGGCCGCGCAACTGTTTAACATGCCCAACAAGGCCGCAATGCCGCCGAAACTGGCCCCGTAGCCCACGCTGGTGGGCACGGCAATCACCGGACAAGCCACATAGCCGCCCACGACGCTGGGCAGCGCGCCTTCCATGCCCGCCACGACGACCACGGCGTCGGCGTCCTGCAATTCCGACAGGTTGGCCGCCAGCCGATGCGGGCCGGCCACGCCCACGTCGGATATCAAACGCACCGAGGCGCCGGTCCAAATCGCGGTTTCGCGGGCTTCCTCGGCCACGGGCAGATCGCCGGTGCCGGCTGTAACAATCGTCACCCGGCCCGCATTGTCAGTTTTGGAAACGCCGCCGCCATCTGAGCGGGGTATGCGGAACGTGCGGCCAACGGTATTGTAACGGGCGGCGGGAAATTTTTCTTTTAGTTCTACGGCCTGCTCGGCCGACATCCGCGTGGCCAGCACGTCGGCGCCGTGATCCAAAAGCGATCGAAATATTTTCTCCATCACCTCCACGGTCTTCCCTTGGGCGAACACCACCTCGGGAAACCCGCAACGCCGCGTGCGGTCAAGATCGACCTGGGCCTCGCCTAGCGGGGCGATCCCGCCGGCCTGATGCAGAAATCGCTCCAAGGAAATCTCCCCGGCGAGCAATAGTTTGGCAAGTTTGGAAAGCTCTTGTTGAGTCACTATTTTTTGGACGAATACATAATTTTACACTGCCAGCGGCCGAACACTAAAAACCTCGTTTTCCGTCAGTGGAGCAATAGCCGACTCCGGCAATGTAATGACAGCGATTGTATCGCCAAGTACATTGAATACTTCCAGCGAATATCCATCTTCGCCATCAGTCATGGGATGGTGTTCAACTATGGTTGCAACGTCACCTTTTCGCAGTCCTTTCCGGATTACGTCTTCCAACAAAATTACTTCTTCAAACAGATTATATTTCATCTTGGCCTTACTACATTAAACGCTTAGCTATTGACGTGGCGATATTCGGACTGTTTGGATTTACATCCAAAACCCTGGTTTTCGGGGTAATGAGCAAGTCCATGTCTTCCATGGGAATTGCGCCAAGCAAGACCTGGTCGCCCATGACCAAAGCACCGGCAAATCCTATGCGATTTTTGAATCGAACTTCAATAGGTCCCACATAGGGCACCAACTTTCGCGTCCCATCCGCCAATGTAACTTCCTTATTGTCAATTTCTTCCAATTCCAATTGGATTCTTACATGTTCCGGAATACACAAGTGCACGGAATCCGAGTCCGCAAGCGCGTCTATTACTTCAACAGGTGCAATATCAGGATTTCTAGGATTCCTCAATGCAATTTTTGCATTAACTAAGCCCGTCGTTCTTTACTCCTTCCACGGCTAGTTTTATCTATTTTCCCTTATTTCCATCTATTAGACCTATCTATCCTATCCCACGCTAGGGGAGGTGTCAATTTCGCCACTGCCCACTGCCCATTATAAGTGGTCAGTAAACTGACCACCCCCTAACAAACTGACCACCCCCTAACAAACTGACCACCCCCTAACAATCTGTTGTCTATTGCCCACTAACCACTTTGTTCTGCCCAGACACTTGTCAGTCGGACGCTTGTTTGTTCCAATACACTCTTTTACAGCTTATAGAGCCGCTTAGCAAAAAGGAGCCTGCGATGGACCATGACACCCGGCGCGATAAGGTTCGTAAGGCGTTGCGCAAATTTTTACCAACGTTACCTACCTGACCGGCTTTACGGGCGACGACAGTTATTTATTGGTGCGCGACGACGGGGATACAATTATTAGCGATCCGCGCTATACCATCCAATTGGGTGAGGAAGCGCCGGGCGTCGATCTTTCCATCCGTAAGCCCTCGGTAAGCATTTTGCAGGCCACGGTGCGAGTGCTGCGAGCGGCAAACATCAGCCGGCTGGGCATCGAGGCCGATTCCATGACCGTTGGCCTGGAAGACAAGCTTTCCGACAAACTACCGCACATAGCGATCGTGCCTACCTCGGGATTGGTGGAAAAGTTCCGGCAGATCAAGGATAAAGACGAAATCGCATTGACCCGCCTTTCGATTTTGCAGGCGGAAAAGGCCTTTGGGGTCATCCGGGCGTCGTTGCGTCCGGAAATGACCGAAAAACAAATCGCGGCCGACTTGGAATATCAATATCGGTTATTCGGGGCCAAGTGCGCCGGATTTCCATCGATCATTGCGGTTGGTCCGCGGGCCGCGTTGTGTCATGCCGTGCCTGGCAACAAGCGGGTCGAGGAAAGCGATTTCATATTGATCGATTGGGGGGCCAGCGAGGGTCTTTATCGCAGCGATTTGACGCGGACCTTGGTAACAGGTAAAATCACCCCAAAATTCGCCGCGATTTATGAAATCGTTCTCGAGGCTCAGACAAAGGCCATCGAGGCCATCCGTCCCGGCGCGATTTGCCATGACATCGACGCCGTTGCCAGGCGCGTTATCGCCAAGGCCGGTTACGGCCGCCGATTCGGCCACGGGCTGGGGCACAGCATGGGATTGCTGATCCATGAGTCGCCCAGGTTTGCCATGAAAAATCAGTCCGTGTTGAAGCCGGGCATGATTATGACCGTCGAGCCGGGAATTTACATCACCGGATGGGGCGGGGTGCGGATCGAGGACGATATATTGGTCACCCGAAACGGCCACGAAGTCCTTACTCATGTGCCAAAACAATTGGACGAAATAGTGCTTAATATTTAACATGACTTTTTTAACCCTTATATAACACCGGAGAGACGGGATGGTCACTCCTGCGTCTTCCTCAGACATTTTCGACGTACGCAAAATCCGCCGCCTGGTGGAACTGATGAAAGAACACGATCTTACGGAGATCGATATCCAACAGGGCGAAGTCCGCATTCAACTGCGCCGCGCCGGCAGCGCGTCAAATCCGGGCGTGATTTTGCCCGGGCCGGGAATCCATGGCAATGCATTCCCCCCGGCGCCGGGCGGTCCTTCGCTTTCGCGCCCCGCCGCCGAAACATTGGAGGAACCGGCTTCCGACAACCATTTGGCAATCATCAAAAGCCCGATGGTCGGGACGTTTTACGCCGCCCCCGATCCGGATTCGCCGCCGTTCGTCAAGGTCGGCGATCACGTGGGGCCGGAAACCACCATCTGCATCGTCGAGGCCATGAAGGTCTTCAATCAGATCCCGGCCGAAGTATCGGGCAAAATCATCACGGTGCTGGCCGAAAACGGCCAATCAGTGGAATTCGGCCAGCCGTTGTTTAAAGTGGATACTAGGACATAGTTATATATTTAGCCCAGGGTGAATAAACCCGGGGCAAAGTGAAGTACTTCCCGTCTTTCACCGCCGTGTATTCACGACGGACTAAATATGAATCCCGGGACAACCTCGCCCTGAACTGTAAACCGTGAACTGTAAACGCTAAGATGTTCAAACGAATATTAATCGCCAACCGGGGCGAAATCGCCTTACGAATAATTCGCGCCTGCCGCGAGTTGGGCGTAGAAACCGTGGCGATATTCAGCGAGGCGGATCGGGGGGCGGCCTATTTGGAACTGGCCGACGAGGCCTATTGCGTGGGTCCGCCCAAGGCGACCGACAGCTACTTGAAGATTGACCGCGTGATAAGCGCAGCCGAGATCGGCAACGTGCAGGCGATCCACCCGGGTTATGGTTTTCTGGCCGAAAACGCCCATTTCGCCGACGTATGCCGCAGTTGCGACATCGAATTCATCGGGCCCACGCACGAGGCCATGGCCTTGGTGGGCGACAAGAATGCCGCGCGCAAGTTGGCCAAGGAAATCGGCGTGCCCACCGTGCCCGGCAGCGACGGGCTGGTGGAAAACGAGGCCCATGCGCTTTCGCTGGCGCACCAATTGGGATTTCCCGTGCTCATCAAGGCCTCGGCCGGCGGCGGAGGCCGCGGTATGCGCGTGGCAGTGAACGATCTGGCCTTACGCGCCTCTTTGCAGCAGGCCCAGGCCGAGGCCCAAGCCGCATTCGGCAATTCCGATATCTATCTGGAAAAATACATCGAACATCCCCGGCACGTGGAAGTCCAAGTGCTGGCCGACACTCACGGCAACGTGGTGCACCTGTGGGAGCGCGACTGCACCATGCAGCGGCGGCATCAGAAGCTGATCGAAGAGAGCCCCGCTCCTTCGCTCCCCAAGGAAACCCGCGCGGCAATGTGCGAAGCGGC
>JBEKGL010000001.1:0-28308 GCA_050012815.1 Thermoguttaceae bacterium | reverse complement strand
CGGCGGCGAAGCCCGGCGCGTCGCACTGACCGCCTCCTTGGGTTCCAGCCTGGTAAACATGCTCTATGTGCTCGACGAGCCGTCGATCGGCATGCATCCCCGCGATATCAATCAACTCATTACCGCGATCAAAAAACTCCGCGACCGCGGCAACACCGTGGTCGTGGTGGAGCATGAGGAATCGATGATCCGCGCGGCCGATCAGATCGTGGAGATCGGTCCGGGGGCGGGCGAACGCGGCGGACGCATCGTGTTCCAGGGGACTCCCCGGGAATTGGAAAATTCGCCCGACAGCCTTACCGGCGACTATCTAGCCGGCCGGCGCGGGGTGGGCGCAAACCCTCGCCGCCGCCCGCCCAATCACGGCTGGATCCGCCTGGCCGGCGCGCGGGGAAACAATCTGAAAGGCATAACCGTGGAATTTCCCCTGGGCATGTTGTGCCTGGTGACCGGCGTGAGCGGCTCAGGCAAGAGCACGCTGGTCGAAGACACCCTGTACCCGGCCCTCTGCCGCCGCTTGCGCAAAGACGCCTCAAAACCTTATCCTCACGATGACATTTTCGGCGACGGTCAGATCGACGACGTGATCATGGTCGATCAAAGCCCCATCGGGCGCTCGCCGCGCTCCAATCCGGTGACGTATTTGAAAGTTTTCGACGAAATCCGCAACGTATTCGCCGACACGGTCGAAGCCCGCACCCGCGGTTACAACGCCGGACATTTCAGTTTCAACGTCGACGGCGGGCGCTGCGCCGCCTGCCGGGGCGACGGCTACATCCAGATCGACATGCAATTTCTGGCCGACGTTTACATGCGATGCGCCCAGTGCAACGGCACCCGCTATCGCGACGAAATCCTGGATGTCACCTATCGCGGCCGCAATATTGCCGACGTGCTGGAGATGACCGTGCGCGAGGCTTTTGTTTTTTTCCGCGGCCAGTCCAAAGTGCAGGCCCGGCTGAAACGCTTGATCGACGTGGGCCTGGACTACGTGCGGCTCGGCCAGCCGGCCAACACCCTGTCGGGCGGCGAGGCCCAACGCCTGAAACTCGCCGCATACATGAGCAGCGCAAAACGCGGCCGAAGCCTGTTCATCCTCGACGAACCCACCACCGGATTGCACTTTTTCGACATCGTGCAATTGCTCGATTGCTTCGACGCCCTGCTGGCCGTGGGCCATTCGCTGCTCGTGGTGGAACACAACCTGCAAATGATGAAGGCCGCCGATTACATCATCGACCTCGGCCCGGGCGCGGCCGACGAAGGCGGCCAAGTCGTCATAAAAGGCACCCCCGAAATGGTCGCCAACTGCGAACACTCCATCACCGGCCGATACCTGGCCGAAGTGTTGTGGGCGGAAAAACAACAGAAAACAAGCCAAAATGTTTAGCACCATCGCTTATGCCGGGAGAAATTCGAGTGCAATTTACTGCATTATAAAGCCGCAGATCCTGGAGATATTGTCGATTGATATTTTATCAGCTTCAATTATAATTTAGAGCCTATCCGGCAGAACACGGATAATCCTATGATTAAGGAACACGATCTAGTTACGCTGACGAAAGACATGGAATCCCACCACCTCCAGCGCGGAGACGTAGGAACTGTGGTGCATTGCTACGAGGGCGGTTCGATATTTGAAGTCGAATTTGTCACGGCGCAAGGTAAAACCATAGCAGTGCTTACCTTGAAGGCCGAGGATATCAGCCCTCTTTATGGATCGCAAATCCTGCATGCCAGAGAATTGACCACCACCTGAATTTCCGCCGTAATCCAATGTAATGACTTTCAAGTCGTTTGATTTGTCCACCACAAATCGTTACATCCGCCAAATACGCTTTCCGCCGCTGGGCGACGAAGGACAACGGCGATTGGCTTCGGCCCGGGCTTTGATCTGCGGGTGCGGGGCGCTGGGCAGCGCGATTGCCAATACGCTGGTGCGGGCCGGCGTGGGCGCGGTGCGGATCGTGGATCGGGATTTCGTGGAGCTGAGCAATCTTTCGCGGCAGGCGCTTTTCGACGAGGCGGACGCTTCGGCCGGATTACCCAAGGCCGTGGCCGCCGCCGAAAAACTCCGCCGTATAAATTCATCGGTCGAAATCGAGCCGGTCGTGGCCGACGTGAATCACGCGAACGTCGAGCGGTTCTGCGACGGCGCGGATGTGATCCTCGACGGCACGGACAATTTTGAAACTCGTTTTTTGCTGAATGACGCGGCCGTAAAGCTCCGCCTGCCGTGGATCTACGGCGGTTGCGTGGGCGCCGAGGGGCAAACCATGACCATCCTGCCCGGCGAAACCGCTTGCCTGCGCTGCCTTATGGAAACCTGCCCTCAGCCCGGCAGCACGCCCACCTGCGATACGGCCGGCATCTTGGGCCCAATCGTGGGCGTGATCGCATCGATCGAGGCCGCCGAGGCGATCAAAATCCTCAGCGGCAACCGCGACGCCGTATCCCGGCACTTGACGGTCGTCGATATCTGGCGGAACCATATCAAGCAGGTCGATGTGAGCCGCTTGCGCGAGCAAGTCGATTGTCCGACGTGCAAACGAGGCGAATATCCCTGGCTTTCCGGGCGCGAGGGCGGCCGGTCAGCCGTGCTCTGCGGGCGCAACGCCGTGCAACTGAGCAATCCTGGAAAGAGCATTTCGCTTGACGATTTGGCAAAGCGCCTTGCCGGCATCGGCTCGATCACGCAGAACCAATACCTGCTGCGTCTGAAAGTCCCGCCCCACGAAATCACCGTTTTCCCCGACGGCCGCGCGATTATCTCGGGCACAGACGACATATCCGCCGCCCGCACGCTATACGCGAAATACATTGGCTCATAAAGACGGGGAAAATCCTAAACCGCGCCGGCGTATTTCAGTAATATCAACACCGCCGCGCCGACCAGGATCAGCAAGACGCCCGCGCAACCGGTTTTGGATGAAGTGATATTGTGCTCTTTTGCCAGGTCTTCCACGGCGTCCACGGCTTCTTTCAAACCGGCGCCTGTCATTTCGCGATAAAGTTTGACCGCCTCGATCTTTTTGCTCGCCCGCATAAGTCCTAATACTTGTTCCTCCAAACTGCCGGGAGGAACCTCCGGTCGCGCGTTTTCTTCCAAGGGGATTGGGCCGCCGCAGCGTTTACACAATCCGACGCCGGGGGGATTCTCTTCGCCGCATGACGGGCATTTGGTCATAAAACTCTCCTGCTATTTATAGTCAGAAAAAGAATGTGATATGCAATATCAAATCCTCCGGGCACAAGTGCCCGGGCTAAACCATTAATGCGACGTCAATTACACGATACTCAAACTGGGGTGTTCCCGGTATTTTACCGACCCATTTATTGCCCGGCAATAGGCCGGAAACAAATCGCGTGAATCATTTATTTGCGCCCTCGATTCGCGATTTTATCGCTGTATGTTCCGCTTGGAAATCGGCGCCGGGCAATTGCAATACGTAAAACTCGCACGGTGTCCCGCCCAATCCCCAAGGACCGGCATGGTGTTCCAATATCGGCAGAGTTTTTAACAAAGGGTCGTAGCGCCGTCGTTCTTCAGCCGGTGTTTTTCGATCGAAATACAGTACAACGCACTCTGCGCCATATTTTTTGTAACGATCCAGCAGGATTTGCATGTCGCTGGGGTATTCCTGCCAGGTCCAACCCTCGCGCCGGGCGTAATGGATGATGGGCTGAGGGGAAAACGGACCCGCCGCTATCCGCCCGCGATCGGAGCAGTGCTTTTCCGCGCTTTGGGCCGCGATTACGTAACCGATGTCCTGCCGGAAACGGCCGTCGCTTATCATGGGCGATTGTACAATCGCGGTCAAAACCAGCAGGCACGCGCCAAGCGTGATACAAACGCTCCGAGTTCGGTTTTCTTCAGCAGATCGGCGGAACAAGAAGCACCAGCCCAAAGCTGCCCAGCACGCCGCGCCGGGAAGCATCATTAACTCGTAATATTCATGGCCGAAAGATTTCGGACCCAGCAAAAAATAGAACGCCAGTCCCATGACGGACCAGGCAACCGCCGCCCCTGCCCGCTGCCGCCGGAAGAGCACCGCATAGAACCCCACGCCAATCAAAATCGTAGTTAGCGGGCCGCAACTCTTCCATAAAAACCGGTCGGCAAGCCGGGTCCAAAAAACACTTGTCAGCAAAATGCCCGGCTGTTGGAAAATAAAATACGCACCACTATGGGCCGGATTCGGGGTGCGGAAAAAAACCAACGCCATCCAAGCCGCAAGCGGAACGAACATCATGGCCGCCGGCAGACAAAGTTTTACCAACCCCTTTACTCTTTGCCCGCGCCAGGCCATCTCGGCCATGGGCAGCAATACCATCAATCCATAATATTTAAAGGCTACCGCTAAAAGCCCGGCGAAACCGCAGGCAATCAGCCATGCCCGGCTGTTTTCGTCCAAGGCACGGCGAAAGCCATAGGCCGCCGCCAACATGAAGCCCAACATGCAGGTATCGGGCACTACCGCCCGCCCGTAAAACAACAGCAACGGGCAAACGGCGAATATCGCGCCCGCCGTCACCGCAAAACCGTCGTCATACTCCCGCCGCAAAAGACCGATCAGCGCCGCAATGGCCAACAAGGAACCCGCCGCGCTAACGGCCCTGCCGAACCAGTCTTGTTCGCCGAAAATTCGATATCCCCAGGCCGTCAAGCCGTGATATAAAGGAATTTCCTCGGTGCATGGCAAGCGTTGTCCGTCGGATGAAATGCAAAAGTCGTACGATGCGCCCAGCAGGTGAAACGGCGGACCCGCCATGTTTCTCGCCAGGTTCGCCATGGCGATTTGTTTATCCCAAAAACCATCCACCAAGGGGGCGTCGATGCGATACAACCTCCAAAGCGCACTGAACAGAATAATGCCTCCTACCGCCAAGGCATACATTCTCTTTTTCCCACTGCCATTTGCGCCATTATCCATCAAAATAATCCTTGAATTTTGCACGGATATTTAAACAGGAGGACAGGCATTCTTGCCTGTCGTTTATGGCCAGACAAGAATGTCTGGCCTCCCGGTTTTGGTTTGGCAGACAAGAATGTCTGGCATCCTGGTTTGGATAGAACGAACAATCGACAATCTTTAATTAGCTTATCTTGTTTAACACTAAAAGTCTGCCAACGGAATAGCAATACTTTTTAAAATAAGTAAAAGGGGAAAACAAAACGGGCGGAAACAATGCCCGTATGCCGCCATCGCCCTAACAACCGATGCTATTGTTAGACTCATCCTGTTCGTATGTACTTCAAATGACCCAGACCCTGCAAACGCCGCCGATTGCCGCGATTTCCGTCCCCGCCCTGGAAAAGTCGAACTTTCCCTGTCGGGTAAGGCAGTGGGAATTGATAAACTTTGCGGCCGAAGGGGGACTGGCAAAAATCTTCCGCGCCCGGCCGGTCGGCTCCGCACCCAATCAACCCCCGTCGTACGCGCTAAAAATACTGTTGCCGGCCTGGCAGAACGACGCCCAGGCAGTTCGCTTGCTAAAGCGCGAGGCCCTGGTCGGGCAAAGCGTTTCGCATCCGCATTTGATACCCATCCTGGATGCGAGCGTGCAACAATCGCCGCGGTTCGTTGTAATGCCCTGGCTCGAAGGGGCAACGCTGGAACGCCGACTTGCCGCCGGTCAGCGTTTCGACCTGCCCCGGGTTTTATGGATCGCCCGGCAGGCGGCCGAGGCCCTGGACGCGCTACACAAGGCCGGTTGGATGCACGGCGATGTGAAACCGGGCAACATCATGCTCTCGCCCGATGGACACGCAACACTTTTGGATCTGGGTTTCGCCCGGCGCTCGGACGAAACCGGCTCGGCCGTGGACCGCTGCGTGCTGGGCACGTTTCATTACATTGCCCCGGAATTTCTTACCTCCGCCATCAGGGCCGACATCCGCAGTGACATTTACAGTCTAGGGGCGGTCCTGTTCCGCATCCTCGCCGGTCGCCTGCCGTTTGAAGGCGCGGACATGGCCGAACTGGCCTCGCAGCACAAGCAATCCATCCCGCCCAACCTCCGCCGCATAGCCCCGCACCTGCCCGCCGGCATTGCCCGATTGGTCCATAGCATGTTGGCCAAGGACCCCATGCGCCGCCCGCAAACCCCGCGCGAATTGTGCGACATATTGGCCCGATTAGAGATTGAGACATTTTCCGAACGAGTTTGATTGCAAATTGAAAAATGCAAATTGAAAATTGTGGAAGAAAGTGGGCGGTGGTCAGTAAACAGGTCTGTGCATATTAGCATAGTATATCGTATTATTTTCATAAGATTTATCTTGCATCATTTGCATATCCCTTAATTTCTTTAAATACTCCTTAAACTTGTCCTCGTCTTCATCAATATCCTTGTGCATTTGCTCAATTATTTCCGTAGATAATAGTTCAGGCTTGGCGAATCGCTTAGCCAAAAGCGATGATTGGTGATTTGCTGGCTTATCACTTCGGTTGAATAGCCATTCAAACCCAAGCTGGTAAACAGGGTCGAGCCATTCCGTAGTGCTATTTTTTCGATCTCGCTCTTTCTTTATAAAGGGCTGCATCGTATACCACACCCTACGAAGGGTGTGTTGCATAGGTCCAAGTACATAGTCAACATCGATCAGACCTGCAGCACCTAACCATCCGACACGGTCGAAAAAGTAGCAAATTTTCCTAGCTCTACCTTTATCTTCCTCCACTATTATCTCCACCTCTTTGAGGCTGGCGTCTTTTAATTTGACAAGGTATTTAGGCAAAAATTCCTTGTAAAAGTATTTTCTTAATTTATTTAACCCATCACTCCACCAAATCTGAAAGATGGAATCTGTTGCCTCTTTTATGTGTGCGTAAGTTGTCTCCTGAGCATCTTTGCGAGCCTGTGAAAGATGACAAAAAGCGATTACCCCTTCAAGTCCGATAACAACAACGAGTAGAAGTTCACCAATTGCGGTGTAATAATCATTGGGTGTGGAAGATGGAGGTTGAGATGACTTGAGTAGCAAGGTTAAAAAATATAATGGAACAAAGCTTAATCCCAACAACAGAACAAAAAGAATTAAAAAAAATATTTTTTTTATATATATTATCATTTTTTACACCATATAAAAGAACGTTGTTAAGATTAATTTGTATATGCTATTAATCAGACATATTATTCAAATTGCATGATTTTAGACATACTGATCTACAGCCAATATTTTTATTTCCATGGATAAAAGACCAATGGACCCAGATATATTTGCCCTTTGGATGACATATGCAATTCTACCTGCAGTTTCATAATGTAAAACAATATCATCCATTTATCAATCGTTGTAATTATGATATTAGACGAGTAATGTTCGCCAATGGGGGGTTGGGTGGGAGAATTAAAGATAATTCGGAAATCAAAGGCCGCAAGTCAATGAGTAATGGAAGATGAAGAGTGCTGAACCCTGAATCCTGAACCCTAATTTATGGTTGCTCCCCGCGATAGCTCAGATCGAGCAGTTCCATGGGGTGCAGGACTTTTAGCGGGCGATGATCGGCGCTCAGCTCGCGCTGGATTTGCAGCAGGCAGCCGGCATTGGCGGCAAGTACGATCGAGGCGCCGGTGCTAATGATGTTTTGCATTTTGCGCCGTCCGAGGCGATCGGCCATTGCGGCCTGTTGCAGATTATACGCGCCAGCCGATCCGCAGCAGATATCCGACTCCGGGAGTTCGCGCAACTGAAGGCCGGGAATTTTCGCCAAAATCCGCCGCGGCGCAGCAGTGATGCCCTGGGCATGGGCAAGATGGCAGGCATCGTGATATGTAGCCATGGCGTCGATCCGTCCGCTGGGCGGCACAAGGCCCAAGTTGTCCAGCAGTTCGTGCACGTCTTTCACCTTGGCGGCGAATTTTTCCCGATGCGGCTGCAAACCGTCCTTCCAATGCACGCCGTATTGTTTTAGCATCGCCCCGCAACCGGCGTGATTGACCACAATCGCGTCGTAGCGGTCCAATTCGAAGGCCACGAGATTGGCGTCGGCCAATTGCCGCGCCCCGAGAGCATCGCCGGATTGAAAATGGATCGCCCCGCAGCAGCCTTGCTCGGGCGGGATGAAAATATCGCAGCCGTTTTGCTGCAACACCCTGAGCGTGGCCCAGTGCACCTGCCGGAACAGGGCATCGGCTACGCAGCCCGTGAAAAACGCTACTCGGGCCCGCCGTCGCCCGACGGCCGGGAGGAATTTCGGCAATTTCGGTCCCTGCCTGACCGGCTGAGGCACAAGCGATACCATGCGCCCCAATCGGCCGGGAATGATTTTCAGAATTCCCATTCGCCCGGCCAAATCGAAAATGCCCGCGTGCTGGAGAAATCGCACCGGCACGAGCGCCCGCCGCAGACGTTCGGCGTACGGAATCAAGCGGAACAGGACGATTTCGCGGAACCAGTCGTAACGATCTTCGATTTTGGTTTGGTTTTGTTTCATCGCCACGCGCAAAGGCTCGATCAACCGGCTGAACTCGACGTCCGAGGGACAAGCCGTTTCGCACCCGCGGCAGTCAAGGCAGAGTTCCAAGTGGCTTCGCATGCGCGGGGTCAATTCGCACAGCCCGTCGGCCGCCATGCGCATAATCCGGATCCGTCCGCGCGGGCCGTCGTTTTCATCGCCCAATTCGACGAACGTCGGACAGCTCGATGTGCACAGCCCGCAATGAGTGCAGCGCCGGAACAACTCCAAATCGATGCCCGTCAAGTCGCCGGCTGGGACGAAAGCCAATCGGCCGTTTTCAGGGCAGTTCGAGTTGTTGAGATATTCTTCGTTCATGGTCGTTCGATACAACCCCATTTTAATATCGGCGGAGTAGCAATTCAATGAATTGTTAGAAAGATGGCAATTACGATTAGATTGATTTTTCAATAGCTTTCATGCGATCTTTCTTATGCAAAGCAGTTCGCGCAATTGGTGCGGCATGGGCAGTTGCGGGGCGTCGGCGTCGTGACGGAGGGCTTCGAGAACCTTGTCCAGTTGTTCCGTTGGGTCAAGGGCCAGATCGAGGAAGAAGATTTTTTTGCCCCGCAACATGCAGCCGCCGCCCCCGGCGCCGCCGAGATATTCCTGACGGATTTGGTATCCCAGACGCGAAGCCAGATCAAGGCCGTGTTCCAGCATTTCCACCGTGTGCATCCCAGCTTCTCCAAATCTCCCACATCCGTGCCGGTTCGTGATTATAACGTCTTCATCTACAGTTGCCCAGCCGAGTTCGACGATACGGTCAACTAGACTAACCTTTTATCCCACTTAGAGTTAAGAAGCGAAGTTCTAACAAAACAGAAAGAACGTCAATACTGGGGCGGTCGGGGAAAACAGGCGTTCTGGAAATGTTCACACCAATGGGGCGCTTTGGATAGACTTTTGGAGCTGTCAAAAACCATGAATGGCCGCGACGATTATTCCCATCCACACGAACAGATCGAAATCCTCAAGCAGCAACTTGCCCAGGCCCACCGATTGACCGCACTGGGCGAACTGGCCGGCACGACTACCCACGAGTTCAACAACGTGCTGACGACCATTTTGAATTACGCCAAGATGGGAATACGCCACAAAGATACGCCCACGCGCGACAAATGTTTTGAAAAAATCCTTACCGCCTGCAATCGTGCGGCGAAAATAACCAGCACTATTCTGGGAATGGCCCGAAATCGCTCGGCCGGTCAGGAGCCTACCGATCTCAAGCAACTGATCGAGGACTCACTATTATTGCTCGAACGCGAAATGAACAAGTACCGCATCGTCGTCGAAAAGCAAATCCAAGCCGTCCCGCAGGCTTATGTGAACGGCAACCAGATTCAACAGGTGTTGATGAACCTGTTGATCAATGCCAGGCAGGCCATGCCCAACGGCGGACGGATGTTGATTAAGCTGCTTTACGACGCCGAGAACGATATGATCGACTTGGTGATCCGCGACAACGGCTGCGGCATGCCGCCGGAAGTTCTGCCCAAAATTTTTGATTCGTTCTTCACCACGAAAAAAGGGCCGGACGCCAGCGGCAAGGGCGGCACTGGTCTGGGGCTTTCGATGTGCCGCGACATAATCGAAGCCCATCACGGGCGGATCCGCGTGGACAGCACCGTTGGCCGCGGCACGGCCTTCACGCTCAAGCTGCCCACGGCCAACAAAGCCGCTCCAAAGCGCCCGCCCATCGCCCCCATTTCCGCCGCGATCATTCCCATGCCTGGATTGCCCCATCAGCCCACGGTGGGCAGCGGTTGATGGTTCTTATACGCTTAGAAAACGCATTGCCGCTTTTCTGATCCATGTGGCGAGTATCAGGCGTTTTCCATACCCCCCTCGCCCCCTCAGCAGGACGATTTTTTGAAAATATCCTTAAAATCAAGGTGTTTTTTTGATTGACTTATTGAGGGGGGGGTAGATAATAAGAACGTTTTCTGAACTTCTTTCATCCAATCCAAAGAGGCAGCGCCCTTTCATCCGAAAACGGTTCAACGAGTTACACAGCGTTATATCAGCAGGGAGCGTTTGTAGTTGGATGACTCTTTTACCTAAACACATGTACTTTGTTCCCACGTTCCTCCGTGGCAACACACTTCTACAATGTTTCCGCATCGCACGAACTGCATAAGGTTCTGTTGTAGGACGGATTTTAAATCCGTCCCACCGTAGGGCGAATTAAAAAGTCATCCTACAAGACAATCATATAAAGGCAGAGCCGGAGTGTGTCACCCCGAAAAAAGAATAATAGTCGGTACCGGTTTCTCCATTTGCAGCGAAACGCGGAATTATAATTTACCACGAAAACTCGAAAGAGCGAAATCACGAAAAGGAATTGAAGGTCTTGATTTCGTGTTTTCGTTGTTTCCTGCTTTCGTGATGAAGATAGTTGCTGTTCCGAGTTTTTTGTAGATTTAAACATATATTTTACTTTCCAGTAATTCGCCAACGCAACTTTTTTAGGGAGGTTTGTCATGTCGGGTAAACAACTTCCGGAGAAATTCACCTATCGCAGTCTTGTATTGCGCGGGTTGCTAGCGGCAGTAATCCTGCTTATAAGTTCGTCACTGACGTTCGCTAACGAGCTATATTGGAACCACATCAGCCCAGGAAATTGGTCAACAGCCGCCTATTGGGGCGGAACCGTGCCCACCAGTACCGACGACGCCTGGATCTTCAACGGCGGAACGGCAAACATTACCCTATCAGGCGAAACCTGCATGAACCTTTATCTCGGCGGCCCATCCTCTGGAACAGTTAAGATGACCGCCGGTGATTTGTCTGTCCAGGAGGAGGATTATATTGGTTACACAGGCACGGGAACATTCACTCAATCGGCGGGTACCAATGCGGTCAACAATAATATACTCGATCTTGGCTCCGAATCAGGCGCAAGCGGCACTTATAACCTTAGCGGCACGGGTTCATTGTTGGTAAACGAAGAGATTATCGGCGACTACGGCAGGGGAACGTTTACTCAGACCGGCGGATGGCATTCAATCGCGTCGGGATCAGGTATCTATCTGGGCTACAATTCCGGCGCCACCGGCTCTTATACGCTAAGCGACCCGGGATATTTGACCGCTTCGTTCGAATATATCGGCTATTACGGAACTGGAACATTTACTCAGACCGGAGGAACGAATTCTATCTCGAATTTATTGAATTTTAGCGCGCCGTGTCCTCTCTATCTTGGCAACGCTCCTGGCTCCAGCGGCAGATACAATTTAAGCGGCACGGGATATTTGTCCGCCCGCTACGAGTATATTGATTACTCAAGCACTTTCACGCAAGATGGGGGAAACAATTCTACATCAATCGAATATATCGGATATTCCGGAATTGGTACATTTAAGCAGACCGGCGGAACGAATTCCATCGGTTCGTATCTCTATCTTGGCTATAATTCCGGCTCCAGCGGCACGTATAATCTGAGCGGAACCGGGAAATTGTCCGCAGACTCTGAGTATATCGGCTGTGGCGGCACTGGAACCTTCACGCAGACCGGCGGAATGAATACAAGCTCTTATCTCTGGCTTGGCTTTTCCGGCACGGGAATCTTCACGCAGACCGGCGGAACGAATACAATCTCGTCTTTTCTCATTCTTGGCGCGAGTTCTGCCTCTAGCAGCGGCACGTATAATCTGAGCGGCACTGGACAGTTGTCCGCCGACTATGAGACTATTGGTGACTCAGGCACGGGAACGTTCACTCAAGACGGGGGAAGCAATTCCGCATCATTCGTGTATCTCGGCAGTTCCGGTACTGGAACATTTACCCAGACCGGTGGAATGAATACAATCTCGTCGAGTTTCTATCTTGGTTACTATTCCGGCTCCAACGGCACATATAATCTAAACGGCGGTACACTCGTTACTCACTCAATTATCCAAGGTTCCCCTTACCAAAACCAAGGTCCCGGCACCGCCGCCTTCAATTTCGGCGGCGGCACATTACAGGCTGGCGCCGCCTTCAGCTCTTCTTTGCCCATGACGCTGACCGGGACCGGCGGCAACGCCAACTTCGATACCGCGGGCTATGCCGTCACTCTTTCCGGCGTGCTGTCCGGCTCGGGCGGACTGAATAAACTCGGCTCCGGCACGCTGACGCTTAGTGCCACGGCAATTTATGGCGGCAATACCACAGTCAACGGCGGCGCACTAGTATTTACCGGCGGGATCGGCGCCGGAGGCACGAAGCTTCTTGACATCGAATCGGGCACCGCCATTTTGAAGACAACAACCGTGAGCAAGAGCGATTTGGATATTTACACCGCCGCCTCGACATTGTTTGAGGTGGCCAACGGCCCGCATACAGTGGGCGATATCTCCGGCAGCGGAACCACGCAACTCGATTCCGGCGCAAGCCTGACGGCAACATCGATCTCTCAGAATTCTTTAACCATCGGCAGCGGCGCTACAGTCACCATCCAGGCGATTGCCAGCGGGTCGCTTGGCGGTACAATTACTCCCGTGCCCGAGCCGGGCGCTTGGGTGTTGTTGGCAACCGCCTGCTTTGCATTGTTTGTTACTTATGCCAGGCCACGGAGGAAATAATGGCCGGGAATTCAGAGCCGGGGTATTTTGCCAAACAGAGCCGGGGCGTACCGTCCCGGAAAGAGAATAATAGTCGGTAGCGGTTTCATCGTTTGCAGCAAAACGCGGAATGAGAATTTATCACGAAAACTCGAAAGAGCGAAATCTCGAAAAAGAATTGAAGGTCTTGATTTCGTGTTTTCGTTGTTTCCTGCTTTCGTGATGAAAATGGTTGATGTTTCGAGTTTTATGTCGATGTAAACATCTTTTACTTTCCATAGAATGCTAACGCAACTCTTTTAAGGAGCTTTGTCATGTCGGGTAAACAACTTCCGGAGAAATTTATCTATCGCAGTCTTGTATTGCGCGGCTTGTTAACGGCAGCGGTCCTGCTTGTAAGTTCGTCACTGGCATTCGCTGACGAATTATATTGGGTGAAACCACATACCGCCGGAGATTGGTCAACAAGCGCCTATTGGGGCGGAACCGTGCCTACCATGTCCGACGACGCCTATATCGTCAACGGCGGAACGGCAAACATTACCCTATCAGGCGAAACCTGCATGAACCTTTATCTCGGCGGCGCATCCTCTGGAACAGTTAACATGACCGCCGGTGGTTTGTCGGACCAGGATGAGTATGTCGGCTATTCCGGCACTGGAACATTTACACAGAGCGGCGGAACGAATTCAATCTCATCGTATTTCTATCTTGGCTACAATTCCGGCGTCAGCGGTACGTATAATCTGAACAGTACGGGACAATTAATCGCCCCCAGTGAGTACATTGGTTACTCAAGCAGTGGAACCTTCACGCAGACCGGCGGAACTAATACTGTCACTGCGCTCTATCTTGGCTACTATTACAGCTCCAGCGGCACGTATAAACTGAGCGGCGCGGGACAGTTGTCCGCCGGCAACGAGTATATTGGTAACTCAGGCACGGTAACTTTCACGCAAGACGGGGGAAACAATTCCGCATCATACGAGTATGTCGGCTATTCCGGCACTGGAACATATACGCAGACCGGCGGAACAAATTCAATCACTTCGGATCTCTATCTGGGCTACAATTCCGGCTCCAGTGGCACGTATAATCTGAGCGGCGGAACGAATACAATCTCATCCACTCTTTATCTTGGCTACAATTCCGGCTCCAGCGGCATGTATAATCTGAGCGGCACGGGATATTTGTCCGCCAGCAACGAGTATATTGGCTACTCAGGCACCGGATCTTTCAAGCAAGACGGGGGAATGCATTCAGCATCAAACGAATATGTCGGCTATTTATTCGGCACGGGAACCTACACGCAGACCGGCGGAACGAATTCAATCTCGTCGGGTCTCTGCCTGGCCAACATGTCCGGCTACAGCGGCTTTTACAATTTGAGCGGCACAGGATATTTGTACGCTTACTCCGAATCTATTGGCCTCTCCGGCACGGGAACCTTCACGCAGACCGGCGGAACGAATTCAACATCATCGCTCGGACTTGCCAACGGAATAAGCAACTCAACTCCCTCCGTCGGCATTTACAATTTAAGCGGCACTGGATATTTGTCCGCCGGCAGCGAGTATATTGGCCAACTCGGCATCGGAACGTTCACGCAGACCGGCGGAACGAACAACGCAACATACATCAATATCAACGCCACTAGCACATATACGCTTTCAGCCGGCACCTTGACCTTAAACGGCGGCATTGTTAATCAAGGAGTTTGGAATCTAACGAATAGTACGGCCGCAATCAAGGCATATTCCTCGTTTGTCGACCTGTCCAACGCCACACTAACCAATGCCGGAAATGTTGCCTTGAATCTCGACTCCCATTCGTTGTTGATCGTGCCCATGGGCTTGGATTCGGCGTCTTACTTCAAAAGCTACGCCAACACGGGGCTAATGCACCAGTCCGGTTCAACTTTAAATATTTCATCGGCTTATAGCATTTATGGCATTGGTTCGATTAACGGTCATGTCGCTTGTCAGGGAACACTCGCCGCGACTACCTATTATTCTATCAATATTAATGGCGGATTAACCATTTCGGGTACCGGTAGCGTGAATCTTGGAAATTGGAGCAGTCTTTATATAAATGACGCGCCTTCCGGGATGGATAGCGGATCGTTAAGTTCTTATTATCAATATATCGGTTCCATCGGCACGGGAACATTCTCGCAGACCGGCGGGACGAACACTACAAAATACATTAAAATCTACGCCAGCGGCACATATACGTTTACAGCCGGTACGTTGATCATAAACGGCGGCATCGAGAATCAAGGCGTTTGGGATTTATCGAATAGTTCGGCCGTAATCAACGCCTCCTCCTCGATCGTTGACTTGTCCAACGCCACACTAACCAATGCCGGAAATGTTTCCTGGAATCTCGACGCCCATTCCTTGTTGATCGTGCCCGCGGGCTTTGATCCGGCGACTTACTTCAAAAGCTACGCCAACACGGGGCTAGTGCACCAATCCGGTTCAACTCTTAATATTTCAACGGCTTATAGCATCTATGGCATCGGTTCGATTAACGATCACGTCGTTTGCCAGGGAACACTTGGCTCGTATTCCACTTATTTTATCAATCTTAATGGCGGATTAACCATTTCGGGCACGGGCAGCGTGAACCTGGGATCCGGAACACTATATGTGAATGATGCGATTTCCGGGATGGATGGCGGATCATTAAGTTCTTATTATCAATATGTCGGTTCCACCGGCACGGGAACATTCACGCAATCCGGCGGAACCAATTCCTCATACTATACATACGCCTCTATCTATCTTGGCTACAATCCCGGCGCCAGCGGCACTTATAACCTGAGCGGCACGGGAAATTTGTCCACACAGAACATTTATGTTGGTTACTCAGGCACTGGAACTTTCATGCAAACAGGCGGAAGCAATTCCACATACAACAAGTATGTCGGCTATTCCGGAACAGGAACATACACGCAGACCGGCGGAACCAATTCCGGCTATCTCTATCTTGGCTACAATTCCGGTGCCAGCGGCATATATAATCTTAGTGGCAGCGGACAATTATCCGCTTACTCGGCGTATGTTGGCTATTCAGGTGTGGGCACGTTCACGCAGACCGGCGGAACAATTTCCGGTTATCTCTATCTTGGCTACAATCCCGGCGCCAGCGGCACATATAATCTGAGCAGCCCGGGAAAGATGTCTGCCTACTCCGAGTATATTGGCTACTCAGGCACGGGAACTTTCACGCAAGACGGGGGAAGCAATTCCGTATCCTCCTACGAGTATGTCGGCTATTCTGGAATTGGAACATATACGCAAACCGGCGGAACAAATTCAATAACTTATAATCTCTATCTTGGCTACAATTCCGGCTCCAGCGGCACGTATAATCTAAACGGCGGAACACTAATCCTAAAATCTCTCAGCAAAGGCGGTTCCGGCACTGCCGCATTTAATTTCGGCGGCGGAACACTCCAGGCCAGCGGCGCATTCACTTCTACACTGCCCTTGACGCTGACCGGCACAAACGGCAACGCCAATGTCAACACAAACAGCTACGCAGTCGCGCTTTCCAGCGTGCTGTCCGGCGACGGCGGGCTGAATAAACTGGGTTCCGGCACGCTGACACTCAGTAACACGGCAAATTATGGCGGCAACACCACCGTCAACGGCGGCACGCTAATATTTGCCGGCGGAATCGGCGCTGGAGGCACGACACTTATTGATGTCGAGTCGGGCACCGCCATTTTAAAGACCGTGAATGTTAGTAAAAACGATTTGGATATCTACACTGCCGCGGCGGCCACGTTCGAGGTGGCCGATCACACGCACATGGTCGGCGATATCTCCGGCAGCGGAATCACGCAAGTCGATTCCGGGGTAAGCCTCACCGCCGCGTCCATCCGCCAAGGCACGCTAACCATCGGCAGCGGAGCTACAGTCACCATCCAGGCGATTGCCGGCGGGCCGCTTGGCGGCACGATTACTCCCGTGCCCGAGCCGGGCGCTTGGGTGTTATTGGCAACCGCCTGCCTGGCGATTTGTGTCGGAAAGCGGATGAGGAGGAATGGGCGATAGGGGATAGAGTCTTTGTTTGCGGTTTGAGCATTTTTTGCGCGCATGTTTTATTGCAAATTGGTAATTGCGTATTACTTTAGCCATTTGCAGCGAACTTCATGGTACAACTATTATTTATCACGAAAACTCGAAAAAACGAAAACACGAAAAAGAATTGAAGGTTTACATTTCGTGTTTTCGTTCTTTCGCACTTTCGTGATGAAAATGGATTTTGTTTCAATTATTTGTGTTATACTGCAATCCGCTAAATAATAACGTAATTGCCAAATTGCAAATTGAACAATCACAACAACTTACGCAATTAGTCACTTAACTCCGTGTCTCGTACTTTTAACTGAAAACTGATTACTGAAGACTGATAACCACCAACTACTTACCGTCTACTATGAATTTTTAGTTGCAGCCATAGGCCGCGCTAGGCTGTAGGCGATAGACCATGGACAATCTCAAACGAGGAAGAGCCATGAGTACAAAATTCATTCTCTATTGGCTGCTTATCTTACTTGTTGCCGCTAACATGCCGGGCATCGCCCTTGCCCAGGGAAAAAACGGTTCAACTACTCCTACCCAGGAAAATAAACCATCGGCCGATGCTTCCAAAAAAACCACGGATAGTTTAAAAGTCTCCACGCCAAAAAATCCCCATTCATCAAGCGCGGAAAAAAAGGCCGCTCCCGAAACCGCGAAAGGTGAGATACTCAAGGGCAAGGTTGTATACATAACCGACGGCGACACCTTGACATTACAGGTCGATAAAAAGCAATATAAGATTCGCTTGCTGGGAATCGACGCGCCTGAGGTCGAGCAGCCTTTCGGCAAACAAGCAACCAAGGCGCTCTCGGATAAGGTTTTTGAGAAGACGGTCCAAGTTACAACCTACGGGAAAGACATATATGGGAATACGCTGGGTATCGTCAATCTTGATGGAAAAAATATAAATCTAGAACTGGTAAAAGAAGGTTTTGCCTGGCATTACAAAGAGTATTCGGCTTCTAAAACATTGGCCAATGCCGAAGATGAAGCCAGAAAGGCGAAAATCGGATTGTGGGCCGATGAGAACCCGATTCCGCCTTGGCAGTGGCGTCAACAAACAAACGCCGACAATTCGGAAGATCCGTTCGACGCAAAGGCGAACAATCCAAACACGCCTAAAACGACAAAATCGCCGGCCGATCAAACGCAAAATTACTGGCTTACCGCTTCCAGCAACGTCCGCCACAACAGCAAATGCCGGAATTATCAAAAAACCAAGGGCCGAGCCTGCGGACCCGGCGAGGGCACGCCGTGTAAAGTTTGCGGCGGGTGATTGGATGAGCCCGCGGCTCGCGGCTATTGGGATTCATTTTTCTAACGCCATATATGGGTAACCGTCAAAGAATCGCCATCGCCTATGGTGGCGATCGAAGCACTTTTGTCATTGGAATGCAATCAAGGGTGATGCCGCGAGGTGATTGGTATATCCCTATTACTTCACCAACGAAACCACAACTCCGATAAAACTCGGCTGCGTTTAGAGTCGAATCCAGCGTCAACTTTGTCAAGCCTGCGGCGCGGCCAATATCTTCC
Source organism: Thermoguttaceae bacterium (assembly GCA_050012815.1). Taxonomy (GTDB): domain Bacteria; phylum Planctomycetota; class Planctomycetia; order Pirellulales; family Thermoguttaceae; genus JBEKIK01. The sequence continues at coordinate 9,672 of JBEKGL010000001.1, read as the reverse complement.
AGAAACGACACCATTTGCTTGCCGATGCCGTGTCTCATCATGTCGGGGCGTACAAATATTGCGTCCAATCGCCCGGTGTTGCGATCGATCATTCCTGTTCCAACGACCGCATCGTTGACGGTGGCAACGTAGATCTGTTCCACGACAAATTGAATGAATCGCTCGGTGATCGCACCGTTGGTCCAGATCGCAAGCGATTCTGGCGGGTAGTGCCCTTTGCACTGGCTCAGAATCGCGGCGTTGCGTATTTCCCACGCTGCGGCAGCATCATCAGAACAGGCTTTTCTGATTCTCATTTTCAACTGATTGATGGCTAACTTATCCTGAATCGTGATTTCCACTTCCGTGATTCTAGCCAGGCGGCGCCGCTTCATATATGGAGCAAGTTGCCAAACCTGCTGTTAGGGCAGATTGCCAATCTGCCCCACGGATCATTGCCCAGGCAAAGGTCAATAGTATCATTTGTCGGCCGACTTCTCGGTCTGCCCGGCCTCCAGCAACGCCTTTTTCAGCGGCTCGATCCATTGGTTTTTTTGCGGGTCGAATACGCCGAAACTGGAGCAGAACTCCCAATAGGCAAAGCCCATCTTGCGTTTCAGGGCCTCTTCGGCTACGAACTGGGTCCAGCGGGCCCGCGATTCCATCTCGGCCTTGTTGTATGCGCCGAACTCGCCAAGGTACAGCGGCCGGCGATGTTCGACCGCCCAGGTGATCGCCTTGTCTAAATCCAAAATGACGGCCTGCCGTTCGGTCTTCGTGCCCGTCCATTTCGTGCCCAGCCATTCTTGGGCCTCCGCACCGGCCCATGACGCGCCCTGATGCGTGAAATGGAACGGGCTGTAGTAGTGGACCGTAACGATCAAGTGACGGTCGTCCTCGGGCAGCACCAGCGTCGGCAGGTCCCCGATGGCGTTCCAGCCCACCGGACCAACCACGATTTCCCGCTGGGGATTGCTCGGCCGGATTACGCGGATGGCCTCGCTTAAAAGCCGGTTCCACTTATCCGCCGTGAGATTCGCGTGCGGCTCGTTGAGCAATTCCAGGGCCAGGTCGGCCGGGTAGTCCTTGTAATGCTCGGCGATCTGCCGCCAAAGTGCGATGAATCGCTCGCCGTGCTTATCAGGTTCATTAAAGATTTCCTCGTAGTGGTGTATGTTCAGCACGGGGATCAGATGGTTTTTTAATGCCCGATCGATTGCCCAATCCACGCGCTCGAAGAATTTCGGGTCGATTTTATAAGGCGGCGAATCTCCGGCATGGGCCGACCAGCGCACCGGTATGCGGACCGAATCGAACCCGGCCGCCGCAATCAGTTGGAAGTATTCCGCTTTGAGCACGACGCCCCAATCGCCCTCCTTGGGCGATTCCAAGGCGTTGCCCAGGTTCACGCCGCGCCCGAACGCGGGCTTTAACTGCTGGAAAAATGGATCGGCGAAGATTTTTTGCATCTTACTACGGTCGGCAAAACTCACGGCCCGGATGTTGTCGACCAGGAAACGATGCGAACGGCCCGGTTTATCAAGTAATACTTTGACCGAGACGATGTTTTTCAGGTCCAACTGATGTCCGGGATTGCCGTGCCACATGCCAAAGGGAACAGTCAAGACGGCCTTGGCACGGGGCGGAACGGTGACGGATTCGGTGTTGTTGTTATTCTGTCCTTCCGCGCCGGGATTGTTGATGCTTAAAAGCACTCGCACCGGTGCGTCCTGCGGATTGTCGACGTCCATTTCCACGGCGTCGAACCGGCTTACATCCCATTTTCCCTTGCTCGGCTCGATGAGCACCCCGGGCCAGGATGCCGCGGCCTGGGTTGTAATCTCCAGGGCATGACCGCCGCCAACCGGCACGCTGCGGGCCTCGGCTTCGTTGGGAATAAGTTTGACGGCTTGCGAATCCTCGAAATCTACAAGCATCCGCGGCCGGGGTATTTTATCCTCCGCCGCGACCGCCGATATGTTTGCCGCCGACAGCAGGCCGACAACTATCCAAAAAACCGGCTGTAACCATAGACCTGGAATCTTCATGTTTATTCTCCAATTCGTTTTGCTTAAAAATCTGACCAAGTTATTGGAAAAAATCTTCATGGTGCTCTCCTTAATCGTTCCCATTTGACAACCCAGGTTCCGTCATGCGGAAAACCCGGCGCATTTTTATCTTCAGGCCCGCCGTCCCAACCGGCGGCCATCATGGCCACTGCGTAAAGCAATCCGCCGTTGGAAGGGAAATACGGGAACGGCCCGCCCGCGCTCAGGCCGGCTTGATTAAAAATGTTTTTATTGGAGGGGTGCAATAGCGCATCGATCGCCAGCCCGGGCTCGCCGTTGCGCGCGGCGGCTATGGCCATCATGGGAAAGTCCCAGCCCCAGCAGCGGTCCCACTGCCAACCGGACATCACTTTGCGCACGGTTGCTTTCATTATCGTCGGGTCCGTGCCGTCGCCCGGCAGCATCCCCAGCGTGCCGATAAGCGCGGGATGTTCCCAATTATTCTTGGTGTAGGTGTCGGTCATGCCTTCCTGCTGAAGATATAGGCCGTCGGCCTGGGGCAAAGGCGCCAGGTTTTGAAGGACCTTGTCCCATTCAGGTTTACGCGCAAGCCCGAGCCGCTCGCGCCAGTCTTGGGCCATGCGCAAGCCGACGCGCCAATAGCACAACTCGAACGCAGGGTTGCGCGTGGTTTTCGAGTCTATTTTTTCCGGCACGGTTTTGATAGGCGGTCCCAGGACAAATTGTCCCGATTCCTTGTCCGGCACGGCGAACGAGGCCATGAATTCGGCGGTATCTTCGACTATCTCACGCCATTTTTCCAAAATCTCGCGCGTGGGATGCAGGCGATAATCCAGTTCGGCGTAAAAGATCGGATGCGGCTGCTGCCAAATCAACAACGGGCCGATGCCCGAGGGCGAATCGCGTCCCTCCGGCCCGACCATCTTCGGCCAGCGTGCGCCGCGATACCCTTGCTGCTGGGCCTTGTCCCTGGCCGAGGGCAAAATTTTCCGGTACCAACCCAGGCTGCGTTCCAGCAGCGGCCAGCGATCCCATAGTGCGTAGTGTGCGCCGTGCCACCAATGCATCTCCAGGTGGAATTTGCCGTTCCATGCGCTGCTATTGTTGAACAATCCGCTTTCCTGCGGCGGCAACGAACCGGTCTCCTGCACTGCCAGCAGGTATTGCGAGAGCACGATCCGCCGCTCCAGTTCCTTCCAACGCGGATCCTTGCTGGCCGAAAGGTCGATCGCTCCGCCGCTCCGCCAGAATTGCGCCCAATGCGCAGCGCCGGCCGACTTGGTCTCGGCAAACGTCGGCCGGTCCCCGGCGATCTTCTCGGGGGCAAACCGACAGACGAACTCCAGTGTGCCTTCGTCTTTGCCTGGCGCCAAAATGTACGTGTGGGCCTTGTCTTCCTTGAGCGTTGCCCGGCCGGCCCACGTCAGGCGCACGGCATAACGGTCGTTGTCGAGTTGCCGGTCGAAATCGGCCTGCCGGTCGCTTTGCGTCATGTGGGTAATATGGGCGTCTGGCTTTTTCCAGTCCGCCCCCGACGACGAAGGACTGCCGTAGGGAAATGCCAATTCCACGGTCAGCCGTCCGTCGGCGATAAGTGGCGATTCGATGTGCACGGCAACGGCGTCGCAATCCGGATGAGCGCAAGTCTCGACCCGCACCGCCTGGCCGTCGAACTCGAACCGGCTTTCGATCAGCCCCTGCCATAGATCCAACTCTTGCCGTGGATTGCGGATTTGATCCAGCGTTGCTGATTTGCCGTCGGACGCGACAAGGCGCAGGGCAATCCGGCCCAGATTGAATCGATGCGGGTTCTCCCGCAACCATCGGTAAAGTTCTTCCTGCCCCTTGCCGTTGGTGGCGTAGCCGACCGCGCGCCCGTATGTATCGAACTCGGTCAGCTTAAAATCTTCGATCCGTTTCCCGGCCGGCATGGGAAACGTGTGCCATCCCCAATGCGACATGGTGTTGCCATAAAAAGTCTGCAATCCGGTTAAGTCCAGTCCGAAGGCAAACTCGCCGTTTCCCACTTGCAAGGCGGTTTGGGGATCGGCTTTGTCGAGCACGATGTTGTGACGGACGACCAGCGCGTGGCGATCAATGGGCGTGGCGTTTTCCATTGCCGACGCCGAGATTGCACAGAAAAAAACCGCCAACACCAGCTTTGTGATGCGTGTTATCATGGAATTCCTTCAAGAAATCGCATATCTCGACAGCCGCATATCTCGACAGCGGAGTTGTGACATTAATATATTGGGGTAATAAAAAAACCCCGCCGCTCGCGGTAAAGCGAAACGGCGGGGCCGGAACAGAGAAGAGGCCGACGTTAAAATAATCCGTTCCTAATATATTTTCAATTATGCCAACAAACGATCACAACCCATCCAAAACGCATTACCCCCCTGGGCATACGTCTATATGTATAAGATGCATAGATTTCCACACCACACCTTTGATGATAACAAGTATTCCAAAAATGTCCAGGGTCCGGATGCAAAAAAAGTGTTAAATCGAGGGTGTAAAATTGAAATATCTATGAAAAATGCGACTTTTGGCTGTTGCTCACCCCCACTTGGGATTTTATAATCTTAACTCAATAAAAAAATCCAGATGCCTGTAATTCGCATACTTGCCACTATGATTTAGGGTATGTGTGCGGGTTTTCGGCCTGTGTTTTTTTTCGATCTACTCCAATTTTTACCGTAATTTACGCAATGGAACCGCTAACTGAGTATTTGGGCGTTTGTGAAAAGGCGATCCGGGTAGGGGGGGATATTATCCTGGCCTGGGTCGATAAATTCGAGGTCAGAAAAAAAGGTCCGGCCGATCTTGTGACTCAAGCCGACCTGGAATCTCAACAAGCCATCAGCCGGATAATATGGGAAGCTTTTCCCCGGCACCGCATTATTGGCGAGGAAGACGCCGGGATGTCGGTCAATGCAAATACGCCTTTGCATGACTCGGAATATCGCTGGATCGTCGATCCATTGGACGGCACTACTAATTTCGTGCATGGAGTGCCGCATTATGCCGTGTCTTTGGCCTTGGAACGAAACGGCGAACTGCTGGTGGCCGGCGTGCTCGATCCCGTTCACAACGAATGTTTTATCGCGGCGGCCGGCCAAGGCGCCCGGCTCAACGGCCGGCCCATACGCACCAGCAGCGTTACAGCATTATCGGAGGCCCTGGCCGTTGTGGGTTTTCCGCCCGACGTCAAGCCGAATTCGCCAGATTTGTTGGTTTTTTTACGGGCCATATTTCTATGCCAGGCCGTGCGCCGCTCCGGTTCCACGGCCTTGAACCTGGCTTATCTGGCCGCCGGCCGATACGATGTTTTTTGGAACTTTTCCGCGAATATCTGGGACGTGGCGGCCGGAATACTGTTGGTGCGCGAGGCCGGCGGCGCAATTTGCACCCCCGAAGGTAAAGAACACAGTCTTGAGCAAAGACCTTTCCTGACCGCCGCCAATCCGGCGCTTCTCGTCCAATTGCGGGAAATAGTTGCTCATGCACTTAAAGAGGGGGTAGCGAATAATGGTTAATTTCTGAGTCCAAACAATTTTTCCACGCAGAGAGAGCGAAGTCGTGTAGCGAGGATTTTTCTGGTCCGAGAGAGCGAATTTGTGCATCCATGATTTTTCCGCTCCGAAGAAGCAAAGCCGTATAGTGAGGTTTTTTCCGCTCCCATGGAGCAAGGCCGTGTAGCCAAGGCCGTTTTCCCTAGTTGTTACACACAAGTTGAGTGAGGACTTATGTCTCAACCGCGAAGCGGTTGAATTCGATAGCCCAGGGTTGCTGCGCAGCAGCTACCCTGGGTGGCGAAATGGGTAAACAATTGAACCCTGAAAGGGTTCCGTAGTGGTTTTTACTGGCCTATCATTGTTGCGAAAGGGAGTTCGGAAAGGAAAACCTAACGTGGAAATCGCTCCAGAACCCTTTCAGGGTTCACTGATTTACCTAAACCTTAGCCCAGGGTAGCCGCTCACGCGGCAACCCTGGGCTAATTTGTGTAACCGCTTTGCGGTACACGCCAAAAACGCCGCCTATTTGTGTGTAACAACAAGGCCGTTATCCCCGGAAAAAAGAATGTTTTTTTCTTGAAAACCCGAAGTGGCGGCATAATTTATGGGGCGTGCGGCGGGGGTGAGAGTTTGGAGCGGTAAGATTTCAACCATTCTTCCATCTTCTCGGCCAGCGCAGTTTGTCCCTGGGATCGGGCAAGTTCCAGCGTCTTCCGGGCCGCGGCAATGGCCTCCGCCGATTGGTGCGCGGCGGCGTAGGCGAACGTTAAATTGTTCCAGGCGTCAACGTCGGCGGGCTTCAGACGCAGCGCCTGTTTGAAATGTTCGATCGCATCCAGTGGGCGGCCGATTTGGACCAATGCGGCGCCTAGACCGTTATGCGCCAAGATGAAGTCGAGCCTCAGTCGCAAGGCTTTCTCGAAGTATCCGATTGACTCCCCAGGCCGACCATCTTCGAGCAGCGCGTTGCCCATGTTGTTGAGGACCTCGGTATAATTGGGCTGGAGCCGCAAGGCTCGCTGGTACTGTTCGATCGCCTCCCGGGGCCGATCGGTTTCCGACAGCACCAGTCCCAGGTTGTAATGGGCCTCGGGAAAGTCGGGATTAAGCCTTATGGCGGTCTCGTAATATCCGGTCGCCTCATTCAGCCGGCCCTTCTCGAATAATCTCTTGCCCATGTTGTTTTGGATCATCCAACAGTCCGGATTTTTTTCCAGGGCGAAGCGGTACAGCGTCACGGCGTCGCGGTACAGGCCGCTTTGCCGCCAAGTCAGAAACGCCAGAGCGCCGGCCGCGGCAATGGCAACCATGGGCGCGGCCCGGCGCAATCCGCCTTGCACCCGCCCACGCCATGAGCCAAAACCCGCCGCAACCAGCGCAATCGCTCCGATAATGGCAATGTGCTGATAATGGTCGGCCACCAGCGAATGTTTCATGAATCCCACGTCCGTGAATCCCATCACCGGCACGAGCGACACGCAAAAAAATCCCCAGGCGAACAAAATCCCTCGGCTCCAGCTTTTTCGATATCGCCACAGCGCGGCCGTGACGGCCAGTGCCGCCAAAAGCGGCAACCACCACAGCGGATTGCCGATTTCGATCCGCCACTGCCGATAGACAAAGGCCAGATCGACCGGCACGACCGCCTTGTAAAGATAAAACCACACCGTGCAGCCCGCCCCCAACAGCCGCTCGGCAAAACCGGCACTGCGGATTGTTACTTCCGTGCCGTGTGTTTGAAACCACACGTTCACGCCGGCCAGTGCTGCGGCAACCGCGAAAAACGGCGCGATGCGTAATAAATCCCGCCGCGGCCAACGAAAGGGGACAGTCCTCATGGGACGCTGCCACCACACGATTCCCAGCAATACCGCCGGCAAGATCACCGCCGATCCCTTGCTGAGCATCGCCAAGACGAACGCCGCCAGACTCAGCCAGTAGAAAAGTGGACAGTGGACAGTGGACAGTGGACAGTTTTCTCGTTCCCACGGTCCTCCGTGGGAACGCGCGGTTGGCGCGGGTGCCATGCCCACGCTTGCCGTGGGCATGTCGGCCTTCAAATACCACAAAATCGACAAGAGAAAGAACAACACAGCCAGCATGTCTTTCCGTTGCGTGATCCAGGCCGCCGCCTCCACGTTCACCGGATGCACGGCAAAGAGCATCGCCGCCCAAAACGCCCCGGGTATGGATAACTTCCGCAAAATGACCCAAATCAGCAATGCCTCGGCCACGTGCAAGATCAGGTTAGTGACGTGGTACCCGGCCGGGTTCATCCCCCATAGCCGCCACTCGATCCAAAATGTGTTATTGGCCGCCGGCCAGTAGTCAACCGATTCGGTGGTGCACCAAAACCGATACATGCCGTCGGAGGCCCTGACAAGTTCGTTTTCCGTCAGCAGCTTGTCATCGTCCAAAATGAACCCGCCGTTTATGCAGGGAAGATAAACGATAAAGGTCACAATCGCGATCAGCGCGATTCCCGCCGAAACTCCAAGCGACCGCGCCGACTCAGTGGATTCATCCGACCGGGCCTGCGGAGTGCGCTTATCGTAATTTTTTTTCCGCTTGGACATGAACGGACAATTCAACGCGAATTATTTTGATATAATTTATCACATCGAGTGTAGCAAATCACAATAGGTATTTCCAGAGATTAGGAAAAAGGCTCCGGGCATATTTGCCGCGATTTTTAACGTGCGATGCAACATTATTTGCCTGATACCCAAAAATCACTTGCCACTTGAGACAGTGGTAGATGGTATGTGGTAGGTGGAAAAAAAGGGTTCAGGGTTCGGGGATTGGTTGGACGGATTTAAAATCCGTCTTTCTGTGGTTCAGTTTTAGGTCTTTTCACCCCCTTCTGTACCTATTATTCTCAATCGGTTATGATTGTTGTTTCTATTGCTGCAAGGTACATGCGATTATGATCTCAAATAAAACAACTATCAACGAAGTAGATTTTTGTGGTCAAGTCGCATCGACCGTCAATTCTATAGTAAACCAAAATCCTAACATCTTTCCTTTTCGCGAAGCGAGGATAGAAGGCTATGGAACTGGCGCAAGCCGCCGCAAACGAAAAGACTTGCGATTTTACAACAATAATGGCAAGCTTGTGATATGTGGGGAAGTGAAATTACCGGGGACGCCCGAAGGCCGTACGCCTTACGATGAAAAACTCTGCCAAGATGCTGAAGCCAAAGCCAGCGATGCGGGCATCCAGTACTTCTTCACCTGGAACGTCAACACTTTTGTTCTCTGGGATCGCAGCCTGTGGGATCGACCGCTTTTAGACCGACGAGTATGGCAAAGGCAACTGGCCCGCAACCTTGCAGGTCCTGAAGACGTTGCCCGTGAAGACAACCTCACTTTTATAAAAACCCATTTCCTCCCCGACCTACTCCGTGATCTTGCAGATATCCTTACCGGACGACGCCGCGAATGGTTGCCGCCAGACGACATCTTCATTCGATCCCTGGAAAGCCATCTCGATTGGCCTGTCCAACTCGCCAGTGCATACATACTTGAGCACTCTAAAAATAAATCTTTTGATCTTCGAGTTCAGCAATGGATGAGCGATCAAGACTGGACTTTCGTGCGCACTCCGCATGAGGAATGGTGCAAAGTTGTTGACAACATGGCCAAAACTCTGGCCTATGTTTGGGCCAATCGATTGATTTTTTACAAGGCACTTCGCGCCCGATTCCCCGATCTTCCTCGATTGGAACTGCGATCCACGATAAAAAAACCAGCCGAAGCAATGGCTGTATTTAACAGTTTATTCCAAAAAGCCGTTGAAAGAAGCGGCGACTATGAACCTCTTTTGATGCCCGACACAAAAGATTGGGCGACCGAATTGATCTTTCATCCCTCCAACGCACTGGATGCCTGGCGCGGGCTGCTTCGCGGTATCGAATCAGTGGACTTCCGCGAAGTTTCTTCCGACGTCGTGGGACGCATATTCCAAAAGATCATAGGCCCGGAGGAACGACACCGCTTCGGCCAACATTTTACAGGCGATGACGTCGTGGACCTTATCAACGGCTTCTGCATCCGCAATGCTGCCGACTCGATCCTCGATCCCGCCTGCGGATCGGGCAGTTTTCTTGTCCGCGCATACTATCGAAAACGCCATCTCGACCAAA